>NZ_JBWKCJ010000001.1:0-204863 GCF_056436545.1 Streptomyces sp. NPDC043738
CCCCCCCCCCTCCCCCCCCCCCCCCCCCCCCCCCCCCCCCCCCCCCCCCCCCCCCCCCCCCCCCCCCCCCCCCCCCCCCCCCCCCCCCCCCCCCCGCCGTGCTGTGCGCCCCCTTTTACCTGCCATTTCTCGCCTTCTTGGCGGAAGGGGCGCATGGGGCGCACCCCCGAGGCACGATTGTCAGTGGTTCCCGGTAGCGTTTCGGTAGAAACGAGGAGCGGGCGGGCATCGGCGGACAAGGGACCATGTGCGGTCAGCTGCCGCGGCGCGCCCCGTAAAGGCCGTATCCGCCGTGGGTCTGGCGAGTCGGCATGAGGCGCTGGAGAAAAGGAAGGACGGCGAACTGCCGTGTATCGCTGGGAGATCACCCGGGCCGCACTGGCGCAGCGCGTTTTCGCCATCGTCCGCAGCACGACGTACGACGAGGCGAGCGCCACCGCCGACACCCTGCTGTCCGCCGGCATCACGAGCCTGGAGATATCCCTCACCACCCCCTTCGCGCTGGAGGCGGTCACGACGCTGACCCGCGAGCTGGGTGATGACGCGGTCATCGGCGCGGGCACGGTCCTTGACGGGGTGTCGGCCCGCATGGCGGTCGACGCAGGCGCCCGCTACCTGGTCTCACCGAGCCTGGACGCCGAGGTCATCCGCACGGGCCACCGCTACGGCGTCCCGGTCTTCCCCGGAGTGTCGACGCCGACCGAGATGGTCCGCGCCCTCGAACTGGGCGCGGACGCCGTCAAGCTGTTCCCCGCCTCGGCGCACCACCCGTCCTGGCTCAGGGACATCCGCGCCGCCCTGCCGCAGGTGCCGCTGCTGCCGACGGGCGGGGTGACGCTCGACAGCGCACCGGAGTGGATCGCCGCCGGTGCCGTCGCCGTCGGCATGGGCTCGGCGCTCTCCGAAGGCGACCGCGACACCGTCGCCAAGCGCGCCGCCGAACTCCTCACCCGCCTCGCCGAGGCCACTCCTGACCAGCAGTCGGGACCCGCCGCGGGCCTCTACGACGACTGACGGCCCCGAGGCTTCCACGGCGGCCCCGTCCCACCGGCCGGTCGAGGGGTTCACCGCGGCCAACGGCTCTGCCACGCTGTTCGCTTCGGCCATGTGATCACGCCGCCGTGCGCGCCGCCGTCTCCCCGGCGCGCACCGCGGCCGAGCGCGTGACCGCCCGACCAGGAGCCAGAGCAGCCACCGGAGCCCATATGAAGCGCGCCGCCACCCTGTCCGCCCTCGCCTGTCTGCTCGCCGCCACCGCCGCCGCCCCGGCCGCCTCCCAAACCCCCGCCGCGCCCGGGGGAGTCGTAGCGGCGGCCGGCAAGAAGGCCTCGGCCCTCGACACCGTCCCGCGGCGCGGTGTGCTGCGCGTCTGCACCACCGGCGACTACCGCCCCTTCAGCCATCTCGACCCCGCGACCGGCAGGTACCGCGGAGTGGACATCGAGATGGCCCAGGACCTCGCCAAGAGCCTGGACGCCAGGCCCCGTTATGTCGCCACGACCTGGGCCCGGCTCGTCGCCGACCTGTCGGCGGGCCGCTGCGACATCGCCATGGGCGGGGTGTCCATCACCCTCCCGCGCGCCCGCTCCGTCTCCTTCAGCGAGCCGACCCGCACGGACGGCAAGACACCCATCGCGCGCTGCGCGGACCAGGACAGGTACCAGACCCTGGAGCAGATCGACCAGCCCGGCACGACCGTCATCGTCAACCCCGGCGGCACCAACGAGGAGTTCGCCCGCGCCCACATCAAGCGGGCCACCCTCAAGGTCCATCCCGACAACACCACGATCTTCGACGAGATCGTCGCGGGCCGCGCCGACGTGATGATGACGGACGCCAGCGAGACCCGCTACCAGGCCAAAATCCACCCCGAACTCTGCCCGGTCCACCCGGACAAGCCCTTCACCTTCTCCGAGAAGGCCTACGCCCTGCCCCGCGGCGACACCGAGTTCACGGCCTATGTGAACCAGTGGGTCCATCTGGCCACCCACGACGGGACGTACCACCGGTACGAGGAGGAGTGGATGAAGTAGCAAAGACGGCAGGCCGTCACCCAATGGCGTAGCGGGCAACGACGTCCTGATAAAGGTGCTGGGCGGTTGGATGGAGGGACATCAGGACCGAACAGGCGCTTACGGCATCGGGGATCAACTGGCCGTATGGATCTGTGAGCGGGTCGGCCCTCGTACCAGTGGTGCGCGCACTTGAGGAGGGGGCGCCCGGTGCGAGCCAGCAGGCCACCAACGCCTGGGCCACCGCTGAGTAGCAGTCGTCCCCGGTGATGTCGGGGACGAGCCGCTCGTATACGTCGCGCGGCGAGCGATCGGCCGCAAGCGCGTAGCTGCGCGGTGGAGCCTGTCGGACCAGCTCGAACTCTTCGAGCCACTTGGCAGGATCCAACGTGGCGAGGCGTTGGTGGAGGTAAGCCGCCGACGCACGGACGTCGCCGAGCGCCAGCGAATGGTACGCGGCCGTCGCACCATCGCCGCGGTCATGGGCGTCCCGGCGCAGTCCGTCGTGGACATTCCGCCAGGAGTACGGATGGGTCTGCCGTCGTGACGCCAGGCCACGCAGCAGAAGGTGCCGCAGCAGCGGATGCAACTGCCGCGAGTACTCGCGGGGGCCGGGCACGGTGAGTGGTGCGTCGTTCCGGAGCCGGACGAGGCGTTCCGTTCCCTCGTGTCCCAGGCTCTCCCAGAGACTTCCAGTAGCAAGCGCCTGGTCGAGGTCGTGCACGGCGGCCGACCGGATCAACACACTTCGATCGGCCGCGGAGACATCCCCGGCCAGGAGGTCGAGCAGCGCAGCGTAGGTGTGCGGCGGTTGTCCGCCGGGTGTGCAAAGCGTTCGCAGACGGTGCGCCCAATCGGTGTGCGGTGCGAACATCTCAAGCGCATCGAGCATGGTCGTCACCGCGCCCGGATGGCCCATGCTCAGGTCGTACAACATCTTTCCGAGCCAGGCGCTGGGGTCGGGTACCGGCGGCCGGACGGTGTTGGCGGGCAGGCGGTGGAGCAGCCGTTCGGCGCGCTTGGCAACCTCGTCGACGGAGAGTCCGGGCAGTCGTCCACTGACGACGTCGTTCCGGGGACCGACAGCGCCGAAGGAGTCGAACCACCACTGAGCGAATCGCACATCGATGGTGTCGTCACGGGCCATGCCGACGTGGTGGGGAGGCCGACGTGCGGTGGCGATGGTCAGGAGCGGATCCACCACCATCGACCCCTGCGCGCCGATCGGGCGTGCCCTGGCGAGCAGGGCGAGCAGACGCTCTCCGGCTGGGCAGTCGACGTTGTCCAGGAGCAACAGGCAGTGAAGGGGTCGGTGTGAGTCTGTGGAGTCCTGCCGGCATGCCGATCTCAGATCCGACAGGAAGGCGCGGAAAATCAGCTCAAGTGCCGTCTGTTCGCCGCAGGCTCTTCCTCGAACGACGTGTTCCAGGGACGTCAGCAGGGTCTCGACCGAAACATGTGTGCTTCGGAGAATCGAGTTGAGCCGGAGATGCAGTGGAAGCGCGGCGTCGGTCTCGGCGAGGGCTGCACCCAAGGTGGTGCCGATCAACTGATCGGCACTTTGGGTGTGCTGGTCCGCCCGCAAGGAAGCGTCCATATTCGCCTCGAACCCCTCGTCGAGCTCGTGGGTCTCGGCCAGGGCGTAGCAGGCCAGGACCCCGAGGAACAGGGGGAATGCTGGAGGCATGGCGTGCGTTGCTCCGCGGCTGAGCCGTGAGGTGAGGTCCAGCAGCACTCCCACCGGCATGCATGCTGTCGGTGGAAGAGCCGACACATCCACCCGTGCCACGAACGCCGCTGATGACCGCCCGGCGTCTTCCAACCTGCCGAGCAGCGTGGTCTTACCGCTGCCCCCGGGGCCCACATAGAGGAATGCCGGAAGTGTTTGGGCTACCTCCGGCTCCCCGTGCAGGGATTTCCGTACCAGGTCCTCGATGGACTCGTCGATGTCGAGAACGGTCGCCCTGGGGCCGATACCCGGCCAGGGCACAGCGGCATTGCCGTCAGTGGTGTCCGCTTCGCCTGGCAGGGCGTCGGACGGCGCCGCCGACCGGTTCCGTGCCCCGGCGAAGCCCGCGCGTCCGATGGGGACCTCCGGGGAGGTGCCTTCGATGATTCCCAGGCGTTCCAACAGTGACTTGCCGACCCAGGCGAACGCGCGCGCGTGCTCCGGCAGGCGCGCCGTACCCGAGGGGTGACGCAACCACGCCGGAAAATCGGGGGAGCGGCCCACCAATTGGTCCATGCGTCGCCCCACCGCGACTCCGGTGTCGAGGAGTTCGCCCGTCGGTACGGCGTCGAGCAGCACCGCCTTCGCCTCCTCGTGGAAGTCGAATTGGTGCAGACGGACAGGGAGGTCGGCACGGGAAGTCGTGGCTGCGGGCTGCATGAGTCCGCCGGCGAAGACCTCGGCGAGGTGGGAAGTCTCGCTGGGCCACGGCACGCTCTCCTGAACCAGCCGCATCGCGGGCACCGACATGGGTGTGACGGCGGCCAGATGCGCTGCCAGCCGGTATGCCTCCGGGGAGACGCTGTCCCGGAAGCGCAGGACCGAGGCCAGGGCGGAGCCAACCGGGGCGTCGCCGTGGGATGCAGGCGAAGTGTCCTTGGCGACGGCGTCGTCAGTGGCCTCCCGGCGACCGGTACGGCCCATCCTCATCAACGGAAGGACGGCAGTGCCACCGGATGAGGCGACCAGCTGGGCCCATTCGGCGACGGATGCCGCGCGGGGGGCGAGAACCGGCACAGGTCTGCCGTGGAAGGTGGCCAGCGCGGGCGGCAACGCGGGGGCAGCGACCCGCCAGGCAGAGTTCGGTGCCGCTTTGGCGTGTGATGTCACCTCCCACCGGTCCGCCGCGATGGCGGAGCCGCCCCACAGCCCGGGAGGCAGGACCTGCATGATCGCCGTTGGCCCGCTGCGTCCCCACAGGGCGAGCACCTCGGCCATCCGGCCGTCGCGCCAGGCGGCACCGATACCGTCGCTGAGGACCACGACCATGGTGGTGCCGGATGGGGCGGCGAGCGTGGCGGGCTTGACCGCCGCGCGACTGTTGGTGAAGGGCCTGGCGTGCAGCGCCGGGTTGCCGGGACCCCGAGTGTGCAGGCCATGGACCCGTACGTCCCGGAAGCACCCCAGACCTTCGAGGAGGGTGCGCAGCTCGGCGCAGAGCCGCTGCCACAGCAGCATCGACACTCCGTCGTCGATCACCAGCGCCAGATCCAGCCACCGCTCGCGTGCGGGGCTGATGACCACGTCGGCCAGCCCCGTCTCGGCCATGGCGGTGACCGTCGCGGCCTCGTCGACCTCGACCCTGACGGGGCTGGCGCGATGCCCGCGGAGTGGGCGCAGCGCTCGCGAGAGGGAGAGGCTGTCGGTCAGCGCCTTGCCCTCCGGTGCGCGGACGGGCAGCGCCGGCGCTGCCCGTTCCCGTTCGGCAGGGGACGCGGGATCGGAATGGATGCCGGTTCCGTGAGCCCTGCGGGGTGCGGGCAGGGCGAGGGTGCGCCGGCGAGGCGTTGTGCGCGGTTCCAGGTCCTCGACGCCTTCGGCACCGGATTCGGAGGGAAACAGCCGCCTGGGCTCTCCACGCTGGTCCGCGGGGTCCCTCGTGGCGTCAACGAGCGGCCCGGGCCGCTCTGGTGCCTGCTGCGCGATCTGCGAGGTGTCGGGCAGTTGCGTTGCCAGCCATAGTGCGTCGAGGAGTTCCAGCCGTGACAGTTCCAGCCCACTGTCGAGCAGAATGCGACGCAGTCGCTCCGGCACGGCCCTACACCGTTCCGTTCAGCTGATGCAGCACCGCCTTGCGTACCCCGTTCGCATCGATGTCGACACCGCCGACGCGAAGAAAGACCGCGTTGAGCAACTGGTCCGTGGCCAGTTCCCCAAGGGCTCGGTGGTTGAGAAACGTCGTGAGCAGATCGTCGACCTGAGCCAGGGCGTCGTGCCCCAGGTGGGCGGCGACGATGTCCCGCAAACGGGACTCGTCCGGATCGGGCAGGTCGAGTCGGACGCAGCGGCGGAGAAAGGCGGGCGGGAAATCGCGTTCACCGTTGCTGGTGATGACAACTACGGGGAATTCGGTACACCGTACGCGGCCCCGGCACACCGGTACGCGGACTTGCGGGTCGGCGGTGAGAACCTCGACCTCGGCTTGGTCCTCGGCCAGTCGGCTGAGCTCCGGGATCTCGAATTCGCCGTTCTCGAAGACCGCGAGAAGGTCGTTCGGCAGGTCGACGTCACCCTTGTCCAGCTCGTCGACCAGCAGCACACGGGGGCGTGGGGACGGCGCCAGTGCGGTACCGAGGGGACCGAGCCGTACGTAGCTGCCGATGGGAGGCTCCGGCTCGGCCCGATCGCGGGAGAGTGAGGCCTCGCGCAGTCGCCCCACTGCGTCGTAGCCGTAGAGCGCGTCTTGCAAAGTGGCCCGGCTGTTGACCGGCCAGTGCAGCACACGCCCCAGTGAGAGCTCATGGGCAACGGCGTATGCCAGCGACGACTTGCCGGTGCCGGGGTGACCGGTCACCAGCAGAGGGCGTCGCAGATACAGGGCGGCGTTCACGACGTCCGCCTGTTCCTGTCCGATGAGGTAGGGACGCCGCACGGCTTCCTCGGCCTCGGCGGCAGGGAAGGTCCGCCACGGCGGCGGCTCCGGCATGGCCGGCGTACGCGCCTGTCCGTCGCCTCGGAACAGGCGCCACTGTTCCGCCCCGGAGGCGTCGTGTGAGGGTGTCATCGTGACTCCGTTCGTTCCATGGGGTCTGCCAGGCGGGGAGGTTCGGGCAGTGGGCGGCCGGGGTCGTCCCAGAGCAGCACGGGCCGGGCGCGATGGATGTCGGGCGAGTGTCGTGCCTTCGCGCGGTACTTCTGCACGGCCTGCGGCAGATCGAACGCCTTGCCCGGTGGGTCGATCGAGAACAGGGCCTCACTCCTTGTGTCGTGATCGCCGCGGTCCCACAGGACCACGGGCACGCCACCCGCCAGACACCAGACGGCGATCTCTGTTCGGGTTTCGGGCGGAGCGTGGATGACGACGAGCGAGGCGTCGAGATCCTCATCGAGCATCCCGGTCACCCGATCAGGATCGTCGTGGTCCGCATCGAGCAGCAGCGCGGGGTGCTTGCCGAGTGCCCGCCAGCGACGATGCCAGACACCGTGGGAGTCAGTCAGGCGGCGGATGCTGGGGCAGCGCAGCACGATGGGGTAGCGGGTCCCCACCACGATGGGCGGCAGTGGGGGAGGCTCCGGAGTGCCTATCGCGTCGAGATCGATTTCCAGATCCCCGTACTCCACGACCAACTCGATGGTCGGCCACTCCCCAGCGGTGGCGATCGCCAGCCGGTCTAGTTGACCGCGGAGCATACGCACGATTTCGGGGGGTGCTTGTAAGCACCCAAGGGCACTGGACACAGGCCGTAGATGCCCGTCTCCGGAGTCCGACCACACTCGCACGTCATAGCGACGAGTACGCTCGAGGCCGGTGCCACCCGTGAGCTCCACCAGCAGCCGTGGGGCGGCAGGTGCGGACGTGCCCGCCCATTGTTCGGCGTCGCCGCGCCGCTCCTGAAGGGTCGCGCCGTCGATTCCCAGAAGATCAGCCAGTTTCGCCGTCCACCGCTGCAACTCCGCCTTTGCATCCGGCGGGCAGAGTGCTGCCACGAACTCCACGGCGCGTAACAGGGCCGGTACGCGGGGAACATTGCCGGATTTCGGTTGCCCGTCGCCGTGATATTTCTCCAGCTCCGCTATCCATTGGCGGGCGTAGGCCGTGAAGTGCTCGGAATCCAGGGGCGTCCGGTTGTCCACGAGCGTCTCGAGGAGGTGGTGTCCGGGTAGCGCATTTCGGGTGGCGGCCGGTATGCGACTGCGTACGTCATCGGGTAGCGAGGTGAGAGTGTGCAGCAGGCCTTTTTCTTCCGTCGCAGACAGCAGATGCCGGGACAACGCGGGCGAGCACAAGGCAAGTCGGCGCAGGGACGAGGCGGCGTCGGCGTACGTCGGCGCCAGAACTTCAGCCATCGCAGGCAGGGCTCGTGGCACGGACAGCAGGATTTCCACGAGTTCCTCGATGCTCGGCACTGATCCGTCGTCAGGGTGGGTCAGCGCGCAGCGCTTCGCGAACTGTACGGCGCACCGGCTGAGCTGCCGTTCGTCGGGCAGCGTCTGTTCCAGTAGTCGGCATATCTCCTCATGGACCGGGTCCAGCCTGACCGGTGCCCTTTCATCTCGGGTGGGGGGCAACAGGTCCCCTGCACCCGCCCGGATGAGTTCGGCACGCATGGCCTGCCACGTGAATGTCCAGCTCAGACGCATCGACTGCTGGGGGTTGAAGGGAGCTTCGGTGCTCGACACCGCAGCGACGACCAGCCCCACCGCAGCTGCATGCTTCAAGGACCAGACCGGGCCGCCGCTGTATCCCGGGCGAATCGAGGGGCCGGTGGGATCACCGTGCAGATAACCGAATCCTCCGTGACAGGAACGGACCTTTCCGTAGGCGGTGTGCTCCTGATCGCCATTGCCGAAGTTCGCCCGGACTTCCTGGAGTTCCTCCATTTCCCGCCAGGGCAGCGGAACCAGGTCCGAGGGCGGGATTTCGGTGAATTCCAGGAGCGCCAGGTCCCCCTTCCAGCGCCGCGCTCCCTCCGGCCGGGATGAGGTCTCCTCGCCGCGTGGTGGAATCCAGTGCGTCAGCCGAGCCGTGCTGTGGGTCCCCGGGGCCGATCCGGCGAAACCAATGGACACCGTCGTCGGACCTGGATGGCGAGGTTCGAACGCACTGCGGCCCAGGGCGCGGTTGACGACATGCGCGCAGGTGACGAACCGGTCCGAGGAGAGGCAGGCCCCGGCACCGACAGTCCGGCCCCCGGCGCCGTCCAGCACCGTGATCAGACCCGCCATGTCCTCCCTGCCAGGGCGTCCACCACGTCGGCCGAACCAGCCCACCGCTCAACCGCCCTGCGGCGCGTCGGACGTCAGCGTCCATGTCGCCGTGACCTTCATGACGGCCTGGTTGTTCCCGCCCACGATGCCGAGTTTGAGGTCCTGGCCGATCTGCAGGCCGAATTCGACGCTCAGTTCCTGCGGAGGACTGTCGGTCCTCGCGACGGAATCGTGCACCTCTTGCAGTAGTGGTCCGAGCGGTTGGAGCACGGTTCGCACCCCGTCGGCGGCGATCCGGGCCACCTGCTCGCGGCGCCGGCCGACCGGCTCGACCGCCCCGGAGCCGTCGGGCAGATCGTGCCCGGGGGTGGCCGGCGCGGTGTCGGGATCGCTGACCGGATCGAGGGCCAGTCGCACTGACGTGTCATCGGCCAGGCGCAGTTCGGCGTAATCGGGCATGCACTCATTGTGCCGATCGCCGACACGTCAGCCACGTGGTTCCAGGGAATAGACGGGCGGCGGCCTATGCGAGCAGGTGATGAGCCGGGTGACGGAGGAGAGACGTGCCGCTGCGATCTGACGGTGATCGGATCGGACGGGGTGCAGAGCCTGTGCGCGGTGGCGCAGGGGACGGTGCTGCCGCTCGACGGCGCGTCAGCGGAAGGCGCCCGTTAGACGTCAGTCGCCGGCCGCGGTGTCGTGTCGCGGTGTCGCATGGCCCAGCACATTCACGACCCGGCCGTTGGGGTCCTTGGTGAAGAAGCGGCGTACGCCCCACTCCTCGTTCTGGAGGGGGTGGACGATCTCGGCGCCGGCGGCCAGCAGGGCGGCGTACACCGCGTCGACGTCGTCGACCTCGATGCTCATGTCGGGGGCGACGGGGGCGGTCCGGTCCTCGGTCATGAAGATGAGCTGTGCGGTGGGGTTGGTGGGGGAGGCGAGGGTCATGACCCAGCCCAGGTTCATGACCTCCTCCAAGCCCAGCAGGCCGTAGAACGTGCGGTTCTCCTCCAGGGACTCGGCGTGGATGTCGGGGACGACACGGCGTACGGACATGGGAGCCTCCTCGGTCGGGGCCCCACTGGCTATCAGAAAAGGCCGGGAGCGCGCAGGGGGAGGGCCGGGGTGCCGCGCTGCCCCTGGCCGATCATGGGTCCTCGGGTAGGAGGCCTTGTCCGGACAATGTGACCTCCGGACTTCCCGTCATCTGCCGGGGCGGATACGCTCGCCAGCGTGGGGAAACGCGATACAGAAGATGCCCTGGGCGCCGAGAGCCCCGTCCAGTTCAGCGTGGACCGGAGCAGCCCGGTCCCGCTGTATTTCCAGTTGTCCCAGCAGCTGGAGGCGGCGATCGAGAACGGCAGGCTCGCCCCCGGCAGTCTGCTCGGCAACGAGATCGAGCTGGCCGGCCGCCTCGGGCTGTCCCGGCCGACCGTGCGGCAGGCGATCCAGTCGCTGGTCGACAAGGGGCTGCTGGTGCGCCGCCGCGGCATCGGCACCCAGGTCGTGCACAGCCAGGTCAAGCGCCCCCTGGAGCTGAGCAGCCTCTACGACGACCTGGAGGCGGCCGGGCAGAAGCCGGCCACCCGTGTGCTGCTCAACACCACCACCGAGGCCGACGCCGAGGTCGCCGCCGCGCTGGGCATCGCCGAGGGCGCGGAGGTCGCGCTGGTCGAGCGGCTGCGGCTGACGCACGGTGAGCCCGTGGCCCATCTGCGCAACCACCTGCCCGCCGGGCTGCTCAAGCTGGAGACCGCCCAGCTGGAGGAGACCGGTCTGTACCGGCTCATGCGGTCGGCCGGGATCACCCTGCACAGCGCCCGTCAGGCCGTCGGCGCCCGGGCCGCGACGGCCGAGGAGGGGCAGCGGCTCGACGAGCCCGAGGGTGCCCCGCTGCTCACGATGCAGCGGACGACGTTCGACGACACCGGGCGCGCGGTCGAGTTCGGCTCGCACGTCTACCGCGCCTCGCGCTACGCCTTCGAATTCCAGCTGCTGGTCCGCCCCTGAGCGCTTCGTAAGGGGCGCGTGGCCATGTCGTCTTCGGGGTCGCCGGAAAGTCCGGCGGCCCCTTCGTTGTGCCGTGGTTGTGTCTTCGTCGTGATTTCGGGGTGTTTTCGTGATGTTTTCCGTGGGTGTTTTGCGCGGTGTTTTCGGCGGGGATTGCCGGGTGGGTGATCCTCTTTCGGAGTCCGGCCGGCGGCTTCCCTGAGCCCGTACGGCGGGGTGATGCGACCCGCTATGCACCGATATGCCGCACGCCCGCGTCAGAATGTTCGGACAAAGTATTGACGTGGCTCCGTGGGCGCCTTAGAACTCTTCCAGCCGCATTCAGGCGGCCGGGAGAAAGGCGGTCCCACGATGATCGGCGTGCGAAACGTACGTATGGCTCGACCCGTCAATGTCCTCAGCGCGGCGGCCCTGGTGGCGGGCCTCGCGCTGGTCGCCGGATGCAGCAGCTCCGGGGGAAAGGGCTCCGAAAGCAAGCCCGGGGCGTCCGGCAGCGGCGGCAAGGCCGCCGGTACGCCCCGGCTGACCATCGGCATGGTCAGCCACTCCGGTGAGGGCGACACCTTCTGGGACATCGTCCAGAACGGCGCGAAGGCGGCCGCGTCCAAGGACAACGTGAAGTTCCTCTACGCCAGCGACAAAGAGGGCTCCAAGCAGGCCCAGCTGATCCAGTCCTACATCGACGCGAAGGTCGACGGCCTGATCGTCACCCTCGCCAAGCCGGAGGCCGTCAAGGCCGCCGTCCGCAAGGCCGTCGCGGCGGGCATTCCGGTGATCACGATCAACTCCGGCGGCGAGTTCTCCAAGGCGTACGGGGCGCTGACGCATATCGGCCAGGACGAGTCGGTGGCCGGCGAGGCCGTCGGCGAGGAGCTCGCCGGCCGGCACGCCAAGAAGGTCCTGTGCGTGATCCACGAGCAGGGCAACGTGTCGCTGGAGGACCGCTGCGCGGGCGTCCGCAAGGGCTTCGACGGCAAGGTCGAGAACCTCAACGTCGACGGCACCAACGCGCCGGCCTCGCAGTCCTCGGTCGCGGCCAAGCTGCAGTCCGACAAGTCCATCGACTCGATCGTCACGCTCGGTGCCCCGATGGCGGCGATCTCCGTCAAGGCCAAGGAGGAGGCGGGCAGCGACGCCCAGGTCGCGACGTTCGACCTGAACCCCGCCGTGGTCAAGCTCCTCAAGGCCAAGGACGTCGCCTTCGCCGTCGACCAGCAGCCCTACCTCCAGGGCTACGAGGCGGTGGATCTGCTCTGGCTGAACAAGACCAACGCCGATGTGCTCGGTGGCGGAAAGCCGGTGCTCACCGGCCCGGCCCTGGTCGGCCAGGAGGACGTGCCGAAGTTGGAGGAGTACACCGGGCGCGGGACCCGGTGAAGCCGTAACGGAAGGCGGGACCCGATGAACCGGTACAGATCGCCGGTAACGGATACTTGGGCGGTTGGAGCCGGCCGCCCGGTAGCGGCGTGCGACACCGTGAAGGCGCAGCCAGGACGGCCCGGCGGGGCCGGACGGGCGAGACAGCCAGGACGGCCGGAGCAGCCAACACGGCCGATACAGCCAACACAGCGTGACATCAGCGGGAAGGGCAAGTCCTCGTGGCAAGGGTTCAAAGAAGGGGACGCGTCGTGAGCGCCGTGGTGGCGGCGACGCTCGGCGCCTCGCTGGCGGGATGCAGCGCCACCGGAGGCAAGCGGGCCGAGGAGGAACGCGCCGCCCAGGCCGCCGGCGGCAGGGCCGCGGTGAACACCCCCAGGTGGACGTTCGCGATGGTCACCCACTCGGGAGACGGCGACACGTTCTGGGACATCGTGCAGAACGGCGCCGAGCAGGCCGCCGCCAAGGACAACATCAAGTTCGTCTACGGGCACGACAAGGAAGCCAGCCGGCAGAGCCAGCTCGTGCAGTCCTACATCGACCAGAAGGTCGACGGGCTGATCGTCTCGCTGGCCAAGCCGAACGCCATGAAGGACGTCGTCCGCAAGGCCGAGAAGGCCGGTATACCGGTGATCACGGTGAATTCCGGGGCCGAGGAGTCCAAGGCGTTCGGCGCGCTCAGCCATATCGGCCAGGACGAGACGGTGGCCGGCGAGGCCGTGGGCGAGGAACTGAACGGGCGCGGCAAGAAGAAGGCGCTCTGCGTCCTGCACGAGCAGGGCAACGTCGGTCATGAGCAGCGCTGCGACGGCGCCGCGAAGACGTTCAAGGGCGATCTTCAAAAGCTCTACGTCGAGGGCACGAACATGCCCGACGTGCAGTCCTCGATCGAGTCCAAGCTCCAGTCGGACCGCGGTATCGACTCCGTCGTCACGCTCGGCGCGCCGTTCGCGGCCACCGCGGTCAAGGCCAAGGAGCAGGCCGGCAGCCGGGCCGAGATCGACACCTTCGACCTCAACGCGCAGGTCGCGGACGGCCTCAAGAACGACTCGCTGGGCTTCGCGGTCGACCAGCAGCCCTATCTGCAGGGCTATGAGGCGGTCGATCTGCTCTGGCTCTACAAGTACAACTCCGACGTTCTCGGCGGCGGCAAGCCGGTGCTCACCGGCCCCCAGGTGATCACCAAGAAGGACGCCGCCGCGCTGCAGGAATACACGAAGCGGGGAACACGATGAGCACCACCGACGCACCACCTCTGCAGCCCGCGGGCCCGCCCGCCAAGCACGCCGACGAACGCCTGCTGCACCGCTCCCTGGCGCGCCGCCTGATGGGCCGCCCCGAGCTCGGCTCGGTCGTCGGCGCGGCCGCCGTCTTCCTCTTCTTCTCCTTCGCCGCCGAACCCTTTCTGCAGGCGTCCAGCCTCTCCACCGTGCTGTACGCCTCGTCGACGATCGGCATCATGGCCGTGCCGGTGGCGCTGCTGATGATCGGCGGCGAATTCGATCTCTCGGCCGGTGTCATGGTCGTCAGCTCGGCGCTGATCTCGTCCATGTTCAGCTACCAGATGACGGCCAACACCTGGGTCGGCGTCGGGGTGTCGTTGCTGGTCACCCTCGCCATCGGGGTCTTCAACGGATTCCTTTTGACCCGTACGAAGCTCCCGAGCTTCATCATCACGCTCGGCACGTTCTTCATGCTGACGGGCCTGAACCTCGGCTTCACCAAGCTGATCAGCGGCACCGTCTCCACGAAGTCGATCTCCGACATGGAGGGCTTCGAGTCGGCCCGTGCGCTCTTCGCCTCGCATCTGACGATCGGCAGCGTCGACGTACAGATCACGATCCTTTGGTGGATCGTGCTGGTCGCGGTGGCCACCTGGATCCTGCTGCGCACCCGCGTCGGAAACTGGATCTTCGCGGTGGGCGGCAACTCCGACGCCGCACGGGCGGTGGGCGTCCCGGTCACCAAGACCAAGATCGGCCTCTATATGGGCGTCGCCTTCGCCGCCTGGGTCTCCGGACAGCACCTGCTGTTCTCGTACGACGCGATCCAGTCCGGCGACGGGGTGGGCAACGAGTTCCTCTACATCATCGCCGCGGCGGTCGGCGGCTGTCTGATGACCGGCGGTTTCGGCTCGGCGATCGGTGCCGCGGTCGGTGCCTTCATCTTCGGCATGACCAGCAAGGGCATCGTCTACGCCCAGTGGAACCCGGACTGGTACAAGTTCTTCCTCGGTGCGATGTTGCTCCTCGCCACACTCCTGAACGCATGGGTCCGCAAGCGGGCGGAGGAGAAGTCATGACAGACCTGGACAAGACCGCCGAGGGCGGGAAGACGGCCCTGGTCGAGCTGACGGACGTCAGCAAGTTCTACGGCAACATCAAGGCCCTGGAGGGCGTGTCCCTGGAGGTGCACGCGGGGGAGATCTCCTGTGTGCTCGGCGACAACGGCGCCGGCAAGTCCACCCTCATCAAGATCATCGCGGGGCTGCACCAGCACGACGCCGGCACCTTCACCATCGAGGGCGAGGAGACCACCCTGTCCTCCCCGCGCGAGGCCCTGGACCGCGGTATCGCCACCGTCTACCAGGACCTGGCCGTGGTCCCCCTGATGCCGGTGTGGCGCAATTTCTTCCTCGGCTCCGAGCCGACCACCGGTGTGGGCCCCTTCAAGCGGCTCGACGTGCGCACGATGCGCGAGACCACCCGCAGCGAACTGCTGCGGATGGGCATCGACCTGCGCGACGTCGACCAGCCGATCGGGACCCTCTCTGGCGGTGAACGGCAGTGCGTCGCCATCGCCCGGGCCGTCTACTTCGGCGCCAAGGTCCTCGTACTGGACGAGCCGACGGCGGCGCTCGGCGTCAAGCAGTCCGGCGTCGTGCTCAAGTACGTCGCGGCCGCCCGGGACGCCGGACTCGGCGTGGTGTTGATCACCCACAATCCGCACCACGCCTACCTCGTCGGCGACCGTTTCGTCCTCCTCAAGCGCGGCACGATGGCCGGCAGCCACGCCAAGTCGGAGATCGCCCTGGAGGAGCTGACCCGCCAAATGGCGGGCGGCAGCGAACTGGAACAGCTCAGCCACGAGCTGGCCCGCACCGCGACACCGGAATTCCCCGGCGGCCACCGGCCCGACTGATCACCGGCCCGTGCCTCCGCGCCCCGCGATGCACCGCGGGGCGCGGAAGCATGTGCGCGATGCGCCGCACTGCCCTGGTGATGCACAATCGCAGCGAACCAGCACATCGAGGCCCCGGCCTCCCGAGACCCGCAGGGACGAGACGACTCTTGCGCGCACGCAGCAGCCGCACGGGGGCACCACCCACGCCCTTCAGGCAGTGGGGGAGCAACGGCGAAGAGGTGGGTCGATGAGCATGTACCGGGACCGGGTGCACCGGGGATCCGCCAGGGCCACCGTGCTGCGCACGGTCGGCACCCGCGAGCGGCGCTCGCATCTGACCGCCCCCCGCGTGCCCACCGTCGGCATCGACATCGGCGGCACCAAGGTCATGGCGGGCGTGGTCGACGCCGACGGCACCATCCTGGAGAAGGTCCGCACCGAGACGCCGGACAAGTCCAAGAGTCCCAAGGTCGTCGAGGACACCATCACCGAGCTGGTGCTCGACCTCTCCGACCGGCACGACGTCCACGCGGTGGGCATCGGCGCGGCCGGCTGGGTCGACGCCGACCGTTCCAATGTGCTCTTCGCCCCCCATCTGAACTGGCGCAACGAGCCGCTGCGCGACCGGCTCGCCGGCCGCCTGGCCGTCCCCGTCATGGTCGACAACGACGCCAACACCGCCGCCTGGGCGGAGTGGCGGTTCGGCGCCGGCCGCGGCGAGGACCACCTCGTGATGATCACCCTCGGCACGGGTATCGGCGGCGCCATCCTGGAGGACGGCGCGGTCAAGCGCGGCAAATACGGCGTGGCGGGTGAATTCGGCCATATGCAGGTCGTCCCCGGCGGCCACCGCTGCCCGTGCGGCAACCGCGGCTGCTGGGAGCAGTACAGCTCCGGCAACGCCCTCGTACGGGAGGCCCGGGAGCTTGCCGCCGCCGACTCCCCGGTCGCGTACAACATCATCGAGCGGGTCGGCGGCCGTATCGGCGACATCACCGGGCCACTGATCACCGAGCTGGCCCGGGAGGGCGACGCGATGTGCGTCGAGCTCCTCCAGGACATCGGCCAGTGGCTCGGCGTCGGCATCGCCAACCTCGCCGCCGCCCTCGACCCGTCCTGCTTCGTGATCGGCGGCGGTGTCAGCGCCGCCGACGACCTCCTGATCGCCCCGGCCAGGGACGCCTTCCGGCGCCACCTCACCGGCCGCGGCTACCGCCCCGAAGCCACGATCGCCAAGGCCCAGCTGGGCCCGGAGGCCGGAATGGTCGGCGCCGCCGACCTCGCCCGCCTGGTGGCCCGCCGTTTCCGCCGCGCCAACCGCCGGCGCGTGGAGCGCTACGAACGCTACGAACGGGCCGGCCGCCGATGACCGAAACCGAGTCTCCCACCATGCACGACGACCACCACCCCGCCCCGCAGCCCCGAGCCAAGCGCCGCCGCCCCCTGCTGACGGCGCTGATCGTCTTCCTGCTGATCGCGATCCCGGCCGGCTACATCGTCATCTCCGCCGAGCAGAGCCGCGACAGCGGCGAGGGCAAGGAGCAGGAGGCCGCCGCCACCGGCCTGACCAACGCCTTCCCCTCCAAGGTCCAGCAGCGGATCTACAACGTGCCGGTCCCGATCGGCTCCACCCCGGTCTGGTACTACGAGACCAACTCCTGGCAGACCAGCTCGCTGTTCGTCCAGTTCCGGACCAACGAATGGGGCCTGGAGCACTACCTCAAGGCCGTCGGCACCAGCACCGCCGCCCTCAAGAAGGACCGGCAGACGATTCCGCCCGCCCAGGCGGCGAAGGTCGGCTGGGACTTCGGCGTGGACTGGCCGTGGGCGGGCACGACGACCACGAGCACGGCACCGCACCCGTCCCAGCGGATCATGGTCAGCTATGACGAACCGGGGCACCCGGTCGTCTACACCGTCTCGACCGTGAGGTTCTGACCTGCGCGGACTCCGCTCCCCTCTGCACACGAACGCCCCCCGGCCTCCTCAAGGCGCACGCTGGAGACCACCGACGCCATCGACGCCATCGCCTCGACCAGCGGAGGGAGCACAGGAATGACCGGGAGCATCCCAGAAGCCCCCAAGGCCCTTCACGGGACGGAGCGGGTCCGCCTGGCCGTCTACCACGGATTCGCGCGCACCGGTCGTGCACCGGGCGTGCCGGAACTCGCCGCACTCACCGGACTCGCTCCCGACCAGGTGCGCCGGGAACTGCGCGCCCTCCATGACAGCCATGACGTGGCCCTGGACCCGCGGGACACCGACCGCGTGGTGATGGCCCACCCCTTCGCTTCCGTGCCGCTCGGCTTCTCCGTCATGGGGGCACACACACTGTGGTGGGGCGGCTGCGCCTGGGACTCGTTCGCCATGCCCCATCTGCTTCAGGACGAGCCCGACGTCCTGGTCGCCACCCGCTGCCCGGCCTGCGACACCCCGCACGCCTGGGTGGTCGGCCGGGAGGTACCCCCGCCGGGCGACCAGGTGGCCCATTTCCTCACCCCCATGCACCAGGCCTGGGACGACGTCGTTCACACCTGCGGCAACCAGCGCCTGTTCTGCTCCACGGACTGCGTCGACACCTGGCTGCGAAGGACGGACCAGGAGCGTGGCTACGTCATGGATCTGGGCACCTTGTGGCGCCTCGCCCGCGACTGGTACACCGGCCGCCTGGATCCGGGCTACACCCGCCGCGACCTCGCCTCCGCCACCGCCTACTTCGCGGAGGTCGGCCTGCACGGCTCCTTCTGGGGACTGCCCGACTGAGGTCCCGGCCCGCGGTCCCGGCCCGCCGGGCAGCCGCCCGTGATCACCGGTGAACGGGGTGCCGGGACGGCCGCGACGCCGTGATCACACCAGGGAGCGCCGGGACGACCGCGACGCCGTGATCACACCAGCCGTTCCAGGACCATCTCACCCGTGATCAGCAGCCATGGGACAGCCCATAGGGTGAGCGGGTGGTCGAACGTGAGGTGAGGACGGGGCGTGTGGTGCAGCCTGCCCACGTGGTCGAGGTCGGGACCGAGCCGCTGGACCGGCCGACACGGAACTCGGTGGGTGGCTGGCCCTTCCTCGACGACGCCCAGAGGTGGCCCGAGTGCTTCTGCGGCGAGCGGTTGGCTCTGTTCTTCCAGCTCGACATACCCCTGGACGTGGCGGTGTTCGGCGGAGACCACCTGCTGGTCTTCCACTGCCGTGCGCACAACGACGCGTCCGAAGCCGAGTTGGCCGACGGCCGGCTCGTACCCCGGTACTGGGACGCTCCGCAGCCGCCCTACCCGGGCCCGTTCTGGCGAGTACTGCTCCAGCGCCACGCGGCGCTGCCGGCGGCGGAGGCCGAACCCTCCCTGCGCGCCCTGCCGCTGACCCTGCGTCCCTTCACGGACACCCCCGACCCGCGGGGGCTCGGAGCCCAGACCTTCAAGGTGGGCGGTACGCCGTCCTGGGCGCAGGACCCCGAGTCCTACAGGTGCGCGTGCGGCACCGACCTGGTGTTCCTCTGCCAGGTGCCGGAGGGCATGGAGTTCGCCGTCCACCCCGGCCAACCGGAGCAGACCTACAGCATCCGCGCCGACAGCTACTGGCTGTTCCTCGGCAACGAGGTCTACCTGATGGCGTGCCCGGCCCACTGCGACCCGGCGGCGGTCTGGCCGGTGAACCAGAACTGACCCCTCGGCAGGACAGCCTCGAGGTTTCCGCGTCACGTGGTTGACCTTCGACGCCTTCGCCGACAGCCCACACTGTCTCTGGCCCCGCGACGAGGTCGCCAAGGCGTTCGAGGACGACGTGGGCTTCCGACGCGCCTGTCTGGTCATGAGCCGGGGGGCCGTCAGCAGCCGGTCGCGATACGGGGGCCGGACGGGCTCGCCCTCGCCGCCCAACGTTGGGGTGTCCGAGAAGTCGACGCCCGCTTCGAGGGTGGCGTCCGTGATCGCGTGGCTGTCGTCCTCGGTCGTTTGCGGACCGAAGTGCATGGCGCCGAGGACCAGTCGGTCGACCTCGATGCCGGTACCTGCGAGCTGTGGGTACTTCATGGTCGAACAGCCCACGCCTTGGCGGGCTCGAGTCAGGCGGGGCCTCCGCCGTGCGGCGGAGGGGATTCGTGCTGCGGGAGGATCCGGGGGTGTCCGGCCCGCGCGAAGGTGCTGGTGTCGCACTTTCACGGGGAGCGGAACGGGGGGCCTGTCATGGCCAAGGAGCAGTACCGAGTCGATCTGGACGCCCTGGACCAGGTCGTACGGGAACTCAACGAAATCCTGCGCGATATGGGCGGTCCCAAACGCACCGCGGAGAACAATACCTATCTGGCTCCGGGAGCCCTGGGTGTGAATTTTTCCGAGCAGCAGGAGTTGTACGACGCGCACGACAAGATGGTCGACCATCTCAAGCACGATGTCATCGGTCCGTTGGAGAAGCTGATCGATGACTTCGGGCAGAAGACCAAGAAGGTCAAAGGGGCGTACGACGACGCCGAGGCGGAGAATGCCGTGAGGTAGCGGCGGACGCGCACGGGAAAAGGGTCAGGAAGCTGAAGCGGGACGGGGAGCGGGAATGTCGGGTTCGGAGAGAAGCCTCAAGCCCTTCGACACGGATTTCAACACGCAGACCGGGTCGAATCTCCACTGGATGCTGGGCGACGCCGATGTGGACCATGTCTATGACGTCGCGAAGAACTGGCTGGACGTCCACGACCAACTGGTGGGCGAGGAAGGCGACGACGGGGCCAGTGTCCGGGGGAGACTGGTCAAGGCCGTGAAGAAGGTCCGGGAGACCTGGCACGGCACATCCGCCGAGAAGTTCTCCGAAGAGGCCGGCAGGGTCGTCGAGGACATCGGGCGCGGCGCGACGTTCGCGAAGAACGTCTCGGGCACGATGAAGGAGGCCGCCGGCGCGTTGCAGCACGCCGTGGGGGACATGGCGAAGATCGACTGGGACCTGCCGGCGTGGGGGTCGCCGTACATCGAGTACGAGCGGGCGATTCAGCAAGGTGTTTTCGATGATCCCGGTCTCGAGTTGCAGTCCCAATTCATAGGCCACGACCGCTATCGACGGCTCGGCGATGCCTATAAGCAGGTGCAGCAGGACCTCGCCAGTGGGATGAGTACGGAAGACATCCTCTCCTTGTGGAAACCGGATGGCGACGGTGACCTGGCACGTGGGGATCTGTGGATGCCCAAGTTCCAGCGGCAGGCGCTCGAGGCCGCGTTGGCCATGGAGAAGCTGGCCACGTCGTACAAGAAGCACACCGGCGACCTCAAGCCGCCCGAGGACATCAGGGGCTCGCGGCCCCCGGGCCAACGGCCGTCCGGCGGACCCAAGGGCGGCCTGCCGATCCCCAAGGGCGGCCTGCCCGGCGGAGGCGTGTCGCCGAGCGGGTCGATCTCCGGTGGGGCACCCTCGGGGGCCTTGGGGAGCCCGTCCGGGGGAGCCGGCGAGCTGCACGGGCCGGGGTGGTCGCCGCCGGACGTGCCCGGCGCGTCCCACGGCTCCGGATGGTCCGGAGGCGGTGGGCACCCCACGTCGCCGGTCGGCACCGGGCTCGACAGCTTCCCCAGCACGGACGCCCCCTCGATGACGGGTGGCGGCGGCCTCTCCGGACCCGCGTACTCAGGGCACAGCGGGGGATCCGGCACCCCCGGCGGCAGTACCGGCAGCGGCGGCTACCCGGGCGGACTGCCGGGCATACCGGGCGGGTTGGGACCCTCGGGCAGGGTGAGCGGCGGATCGGGCCCGCGCTCGGTCCCGCCGCCGGGCGCCGGGGCGCGTTCCGTCCCGGGGGCGCCGGGCGGTGTGTCCGCAGGGCGCACGGGCTCGGGTGCCGGCCGCCCCGGTATGCCCGGTATGGCGGGCGGCGGTGGCATGGGCACCGCGGGCAAGGGAGCCGCGGGCAAGGCAGCCGCGGCGGGCCGCGGCTCCGGCGGGTTGCGCACTCCCGGCGGCACGGTCGGCACCCCGTCCGGCGGTGCGGCACAGGCCCCGGCCCAGGGTGGATCCGGACTGCACCGCAGCCGGGGCGGCAGCGCGGGGGCCCGGTCCGCCACCGGCGGGAAGCCCGGCGCCCCGGGTATGAACGGCGCGGGCGCACAGCGCCGTACGGGCGGCGCGAGCCGCGACGACCGCCGCCGCAACTATCTGGTCGAGGAGGAGGAAACCTGGCTGCCGCGGCGCAACACGGTGCCGCGGGTCATCGAGTAGGCGATCGCGCGGGTCACCATCCGGTACTTCGCACCGGCGCCCACCGCCCGATTCCGGGGCCGTGACGCAAGCCTTGCCTGGTGCCGTTCATGTCACAACGGGCCGACCTCGGCGACGAGTTCAAAGCTCACCTCGGCTGTCAGGCCGTGATCCTTCGGTTGCCGATGATCGCTGCAGGCGTCACGTTCCCCACCACACGACCGTGATCAACGATTGAGCGCTCGACGCCTCAGCGACAACCATGCACGAGCTCGTTGGGGAGAGACCCCCGTCCCTCGACGAAATGTCGGGGAACCGGCCCGAACCACAAGGTGGTTGGGCGTCCGCGAAGAGCCTTCGCGAAAGAGCCTCCGCGGTGAAGATGCACGCCGGTCAGACAGTTACGACGACCTCGAACGGCTGGCCAGCGAGGCTGCTACAAGCCTCTGTCGGGCGTATGCCGTACAGTGCGCTCGATCGCGGGCAGGGGGCCCGCTGGAGTCTGGGGGACACCATGCGCCCATCTCGCCATGCCACTGTGCTCGTGGTAGCAGCGTTAGGCATCACAGCTCTTGCGGCCGGCTGTTCGTCGTCCGAGGACGCCCCCGAGAATCCGCCGCACTCACCAGCACCGAAGCGAGAGAAGACCGCGGGTCCGCCGCAGAAGAATGCTGAGACTCCCGTCATCACGGTTGGAAGGACGGCTTCCTACAGCGCCCTCGGCGGAGCTTCCGGGGAAAAGACCACGATGGCTGTCACTTTTCACGCCGTCAAGTACGTGACAGCATCAGAGATTGGTGCCGGAAATCCCAAAGGGCACTATGCCGTGATCACCCTCGAGGTCGTCAATGCCGGTAGCAGAGACGGTACCTTCCAGCCGTACCGGAATATGAAATGGAAGGGCAAGGGTGCAGCAGTTGAGGGGGTTTCTACGCTGCACTCAACTGGTACGCAGAGTGTCGATACGACCTACCACCCCGGAGAGGCTGTGACCGGGGACATCGTCCTTGACGTGCCGCGCAAGGGCGGAACGGTCAGCTACTACGAGGGAACTGGGCCGGCATTGCTCACTTTCGTGATGCCCGCGAAGTAGTGCCGGGCGGATATCTCGCGTATGAGAACCGTTCTCCGCGACTTCCATGTGCCGGAACTGCGGATGTCAAATCTCCCTAACCTCGATCTTTCGTGGGGGTCCGTCGACGGAGTCGGCGGACCTTTTCGTTTTCCGGGGCGGGGGTGAGCAGGCCGGTGGCCCGCCTGTCGCGTCGGGTGGGCGCCGGATTCCACTGCCCGGGGTCGGGTGGTGCTGTCGTCGGGACGGGAACTTGCTGGTCAGCCCGGGTTGGGCAGGAGCGTGAGTCGTGCGAGGGCGCCTGTGATTTCACCTGTCCAGGGCCAGTGCCGGGCGAGACGGAGGATCCTGCGCCGGCCGGTGGTGACGAGTTGTGCGGCCGCGCAGAACAGGCGGAGCCGCAGCCGGCGGGGTTCCCAGAGCCGGGCCTTGCCGGTCAGGGCGAGCATGGGCATCCAGGCCAGCAGGTCGAGAGCGATCTGCACGATCTCCAGCCAGACCTTGTTCTGCGCGGTGTGATGGAGAGGCAGATTGCGCAGGCCGGTGGACCGGGCGGCCCGGATCCGGTCCTCCGCCCGGGCCCGCAACCGGTGACGGAGCTCAAGCTCGGCGATTGGCCGGCCGGGTGTGTTGGTCGCGAAGCACGTGATCCGCATGCCGTCCGCGTCTGTGATCCTCAACTGGGCCCCAGGATGCGGTCGTTCCTTGCGGACGATCAGCCGCATGCCCTCGGGCCAGCCGTCCAGCAGGTCGCCGGTGAGCTCGGCGACCCAGGCCCCGTCGCGGACCTTGCCGTCGGCCTCGACGGCCGGCGTCCAGGCCGAGGCCGGGATCTTCAGCACGTGCTGGTGAATGGTGTCGGTGATCACCATGCCGACCGAGTAGGACAGCCATCGGCCCCGCCGGGCGAGCCAGGACACGAAGCCGTGGGTGCCGCCGGCGGAGTCTGTGCGGACCAGCGTCTGCCGCCCTCGCCGGTGCTTCTTCGGCAGCTGGGCCAGGGCCAGTTGGGCGGTGGTGATGTGGTCGGCGGCCGTGTTCGAGCCCGCGTTCCCCGGTCTGAGGAGGACGGCGACCGGCTCCCCGGTTCCGCCCGGGCCGTGGTCGACGAAGGCTGTGAGGGGGTGATGGCCGTAGGTCTTCTTCCAGGTCGCGGCCGCGTCCTCCTTGTCGGAGTGCGCGATCAGGAGGACGCCGTCGAGGTCGACCGTGACCTGTCCATCGGCGTCCGGGGCGTTCTCGCCCGCCAGTGACCAGACCCGGTTGCGGACTTCGGACCGTGCGGACCGGATGGCCTGCAGGGCTTTCTCGCCGGAGGCGGCGAGGGTGTCGATCAGGCGGGAGACCGTTGGGTCGGAAGCGACCGGGCCGAAGACGGCTGGCTCACACCGCAGCGTCGCGACGTCCGCGAGGCAGTCTCCGCCGAGTGCGACCGCCAGGGCGACGTCCAGGAGGATCTTGCCTGGATCGTGGACGGTCCGCGGCTTGCGCCACGGAGCCAGAGCTGCGGATATGGCCTGGTCAACACCGGTCTTGCGGACTGTTTCGACGAGCAGGACCGACCCGGCCTGGGAGACGACCTGACGGCCGTCATCCTGAACGCGGACTCGGGGATAGGACCCGATAGGGTGCTTCATCTGGGAAGTGCCTCTGGTTTCAGCGGGAACAAGGACCTCGGCAATCCTCATTCTTGCTGGTCAGGGGCACTTTCTGCTGAGCTGACCACTCGTCGGACAACCCGCTCCATGAAAGCCCGAGGCTAACGCCTTCGCTTTGTGTGCGATGGAAGTAGCGACGGGGAGATAGGGGGCAGCTCTCTTTCGGATGTGGGCATCCTGCACGCGAGACCATCGCTGATACGCCTCGTGTGACCGACTACCCGGCGGCGCCAGTGGGCCTGTCCGACCGCTCGCCTCATCGAGGTGCATGACCTTCCTTGCCGCGTCGGCGGATGGCCGATAGGGCAGCTCCCAGCGCCACGAAACCGACGAGGAACGGCACCGGCAAGTGGGTGCTCGGCGAGAACCGGATGTAATCCAAGTAGTGGCCGGCACCGTACAGCCAGGCTGTGCCGCAACCAATGACCAGTACATGGTTGTCGCGTTCGCCCAGGATGCGCATGCCCGCCCAGAGCAGCAGCGGCATCAGGAGCACGAGCCCGAACACCCACGTGGCGGTGCGTATGTCAGTCCCTGCCCATGTATTCGCGGGATCCGCGCTCTTCTCGGCGTTCCTCACGGCAGCGAAACCGGCGCTGAGGATGAGATGGCATATCAGGCCAGCCACTGCAGTGACTGCGGCCCCCTTGAGGGGCCGTACAGCTCGGGAGGTAGTCACGAGACTCATACTCCATGGAGGCGGTCAAGGAAACAGCGAGGATGTCGGGCAGTTCACGGACGAGGGTCGGCGCGTGGGGGCCTCCTGCGTGTGCAGGCCGGCGATTCCCGGCCTGCCCGCAGCATCAGCTCCTGACCTGTGTCGTCCCCCGGGAGTAGCGCTGCTTGTACGTACGCGGGGTTGGTGCGGATGAGCGTGACGTCCAGCATCTGCCGGAACTCCGATCGACCAGGCCCACTGAATGGGCGTGATCCCTTCCGCTTCTGCTGTCTCTCATGGGCCGATGCCCTGCTGAGGTCTGCGGACTTCGGTGGGCAGATGTCGACCTGGACGATGCCACGATCACCATTGCCGACGCACACCCCGCAGCACTGCTGCGATGGGCCAGCAGACGCCTCCGTCCTGATCAAGAGCCAGGCGCCGCATCCGTACCAGCGGATCATGGTGAGCTACGACGAGCCGGGTCACCGGGTCGTCTGCGCCGTATCGAACGTGAGGCTTCGACCTGCGCTTCTCCTGCTTCGGGCGCGGTCGACGGCCATGCTCCGGACGCCCTCGTGCCGGCTCTTCCTGACCCGGGTGTCAGGATCGCGTCACGGAGTGGGTAGCGTGGTCGGGTGAGTGAGAAGACCCTGCAGCACCGGATCGACGGCCCCGATGACGCCCCCGTACTCGTCCTCGGTGCGGCGCTGGGCACCACATGGCACATGTGGGACCGGCAGATCCCCGAGCTGACCCGTCACTGGCGCGTGATCCGTTTCGACCTGCCCGGTCACGGCGGCTCGCCCGCGCACGCGGCGCCTTCCATCGCCGAACTGGCCGACCGGCTGGTCGCCACCCTCGACGCGCTCGGCGTGGACCGCTTCGGCTACGCCGGCTGCAACATCGGCGGCGCCATCGGCACCCAGCTGGCGCTCACCCGCCCCCACCGGGTCACCTCGCTGGCCCTGGTGTCCTCGTCGCCGCGCTACGGCACCGCCGATGCCTGGCGCCAGCGCGGCGTGGTCATCCGCACCAACGGGCTCGACCCGATCGCCCGCACCTCCCCGGAGCACTGGTTCACCCAGGGCTTCGCCGGCGCCCAGCCCGCGATCGTCGAGTGGGCCGTCCAGATGGTGCGCACCACCGACCCCGGCTGCTACATCGCCTCCTGCGAGGCGCTGGCCTCCTACGACGTACGGTCCTCGCTCGGCCGGGTCGGCGTGCCCACACTGGTCGTCGTCGGCTCCGAGGACCAGGTCACCCCGACCACCGACGCCCGCACTCTGGTCGCCGGCATACCCGACGCGAGCCTGGCGCTGGTGCCCGGCACCTCCCACCTCGCGCCCGTCGAGCAGCCCTCGGCCGTCACCGAGCTCCTCATCCGGCACTTCACCACCGCCTGGCACGACAAGCCGGGCCCCGGCGGCCAGGCCGCCATCGGCGCCGCGGCCCCCAAGCCGCAGATCGCGCCCCCGCCGCCCCCGCAGGCACCGCCCGCCGCCATAGAGTCCGGCCTCGCCCAGCCGGAGCAGCACCGCGGCGGCACGTACGAGGCGGGCATCAAGATCCGCCGCGAGGTCCTGGGCGACGCCCATGTCGACCGGGTCGAGTCCGCCACCGACGCCTTCACCGGCGACTTCCACGACTTCATCACCCGCTATGCCTGGGGCGAGACCTGGAGCCGCCCCGGCCTGGACCGCCGTACCCGCAGCGTCATCACGCTCACCGCGCTGGTCGCCCGCGGCCACCAGGACGAGCTGGCCCTGCACACCCGCGCGGCCCTGCGCAACGGCCTGACTCCCACGGAGATCAAGGAAGTCCTGCTGCACACCGCCGTCTACTGCGGTGTCCCGGCCGCCAACTCCGCCTTCGCGATCGCCCAGCGGGTGATCCGGGAGGAGACCACGCCGGAGGCGTGAGGCCGGCGGGCCCGGCTCGCCGCGCCTTCCGGGCCCGCGGGGACGCCCCTGCGGACGCTCGCCCATCTCGCCCCCCACCGGCCCCGCGCGCGGCAAGATGGCGGCCATGGAACTCACCAAGAAGACCCATGCCTGTGTCCGGCTGGAGAAGGACGGGCAGACGCTCGTCATCGACCCCGGTGTCTTCAGCGAAGCGGACGCGGCCGTCGGAGCCGACGCGATCCTGGTCACCCACGAGCACCGGGACCACTTCAACGAGGACCGGCTGCGCGCGGGCATGGAGGCCAACCCCGGCGCCCAGATCTGGACCCTGGCCAGCGTCGCCGAGCAGCTCTCGGCCGCGTTCCCCGGCCGGGTGCACACGGTCGGCGAGGGCGACACCTTCACCGCGGCCGGTTTCGAGGTCGAGGTGCACGGCCAGCTGCACGCCGTCATCCACCCCGACATCCCGCGGATCACCAACGTCGGCTACCTGCTCGACGGCGGCGCGGTGTTCCACCCGGGCGACGCGCTCACCGTCCCCGAGGGCCGTACGGTCGACACCCTGCTGCTGCCCGTCCACGCGCCCTGGAACAAGGTCGCCGAGGTGATCGACTACGTCCGTGAGGTCGCGCCCCGGCGGGCCGTCGACATCCACGACAGCCTGCTCCAGGACCACGCCCGGCCGATCTACGACACCATGATCGACCAGCTGGGCGGTACCGACCACGGCCGGCTCGCTCCCGGCAGCAGCACCCTGGTCGGCTGAGCGCCGGACCGGCCGGGAGCCGACTGTCAGTGCCGCGCTGTAGGTTTACAGACATGCGCATCGCCACCTGGAACGTCAATTCGATCACCGCCCGCCTCCCGCGGCTGCTGGCCTGGCTGGAGAGCACCGGCACGGACGTGCTGTGCATCCAGGAGACCAAGTGCACCGCCGAGCAGTTCCCGTACGACGAGCTGCGCGAGCTCGGCTATGAGGCGGCGGTCAACGCCACCGGGCGGTGGAACGGCGTGGCCCTGCTGTCCAAGGTGGGGCTGGAGGACGTGGTGCAGGGGCTCCCGGGCGGTCCGGACTACGAGGGGGCGCAGGAGCCGCGCGCGATCTCGGCGACCTGCGGCCCGGCCCGCGTCTGGTCGGTGTACGTCCCCAACGGCCGCGAGATCGACCATGCGCACTACACCTACAAGCTCGGCTGGTTCGAGGCGCTGAAGACCGCGGTCGCCGAGGACGCGGCGGGTCCCCGCCCGTTCGCGGTCCTCGGCGACTACAACGTCGCCCCCACGGACGAGGACGTCTGGGACCCCGCGGTGTTCGTCGGCGCCACCCATGTCACCCCCGCCGAGCGCGCCGCCCTGACGGCGCTGCGCGAGGCGGGCCTGACGGACGTCGTGCCGCGCCCGCTCAAGTACGACCGGCCGTACACCTACTGGGACTACCGCCAGCTCGCCTTCCCCAAGAACCGCGGTATGCGCATCGACCTGGTCTACGGCAACGAGCCGTTCGCCAAGGCCGTCTCCGACGCCTATGTGGACCGCGAGGAGCGCAAGGGCAAGGGCGCTTCGGATCATGCCCCCGTCGTCGTGGACCTCGACGTCTAGGCCTCGCAGCCGACGGCCCTTGCTGCCCCTTGGCCGTCGTTCTCACCACCGGCCAGGCCGGGACGCATCCGCCTTCACGGACGTGATGGCCTGTCGTGACCACCATCCGGCCCGGCAAAGCACCCCGGTCGGCGGAGGAGAACGGCTGACCGGCGCCGGACTCCACATGCGCAGGCATCTCCACGCGGGCTGCTCGATGATCCGAACGAAGGCCCCTGGGCGTCATGCCCTGGACGGGGCGTGGCCGGCCGGCGACGAACCGGCCGGCCGCAGGGCCGGTCGTCCGCACGGGCCGGTCGTCCGCACGGGCCCGAGGCGGGGGTTCAGCTCTCGTCGGAGGACGCCGTCCCGGACGGTGTCGGACGGCGGGCGGGGTCGTCGGCGGTCAGGCTTCCCAGGAGGATCAGCGCCTGTTCCGAGGAACTGCCGGGGGCCGCTTGGTAGACGACCAACTGCTGCCCGGGGGCGCTGTTGACGGTCAGCGACTCGTAGTCCAGCGTCAGTTCCCCCACCAGCGGGTGCCGGAAGCGTTTGGTCTCGCGGGTCTTCCGGCGAATGTCGTGGCGGGCCCACAGCCGGCGGAACTCCGGGCTCCGCAACGACAGTTCGCCGACGGTACGGACGAGCTGCTGGTCGTCGTGGCCGGTGCCCGCCGCTGATCGCAGCGCGGCCACGGCGTTGCTCGCCGCCCTCTCCCAGTCCGGGTAGAACGCCCGCGCGTCCGGATCGAGGAACACCAGACGCAGCAGATCGCCGCTGTGGGTGTGGCCGGCGAACAGGGCTCGGCCCAGGGAGTTGTCGGCCAGCACGGTCAGACTGCGTCCCAGCACCACGGCCGGATTACGGGGCCAGCCCGCCATCATCCGCAGCAGTGCCGGGCCGACCGGCTCCGGCCGGGTGCGTGCCCGCCCCCGCTCCGGGGCCGGTCGCGTCAGCCGGTGCAGGTGGTCCGCTGCGTCCTCGCCCAGGTTCAGGGCCCGGGCCAGGGCCTCGACCACCTGCGCGGAAGGACTCCGTTCGCGGCCCTGCTCCAGCCGTGTGTAGTAGTCGGTGCTGACGCCGGCCAGGATCGCCACTTCCTCCCGGCGCAGCCCCGCCACCCGGCGCCGGCCGGACACCGGCAGTCCGGCGTCCTCGGGTGTGACCAGGGCGCGGCGGGCACGGAGGTACTCGCCGAGCGGGTTCGCGCTGTCCATGACCGCAACCCTAGACACGGCGAAGCCGGTTGCGGGAGCCCGGAAGGTGGCCGTGGAACTCCTGGGACCGCTCCTCCCGGGAGAGGCGTTGCCTGGTCCCCGCGGCGGGCCCGCCGCAGGGTGAGGGCATGACTTCCACCCCCTTGACCACCGCCTCCTCCTCCCTCACCACCGCCACCGGCGAGGACCGGCTCACCGGGCCCCTGACCGGCCGGGTCGCGGTCGTGACCGGTGCCTCCAGCGGGATCGGCGCGGCCACCGCCCGCCGCCTGGCCGCCGGCGGGGCGCATGTCGCCCTCCTGGGCCGTCGCGAGGACCGGCTGACGGACCTGGCCGAGCAGCTCCGCGCCACGGCCACCGGGGCCCTGCTGCCAGTGGCCGTCGACGTGACCGACCCCGACGCGCTCGGCACCGCCGCCCGCGCCGTCGCCTCGGCCCTGGGGCCCGTCGACCTCGTCGTGGCCAACGCCGGGGCGATGCTCGGCGCCCCCTTCGAGGCCGCCCGGACCGACGAGTGGGACCGCATGATCGACGTCAATCTCCGCGGTCTGCTCCACACGGCGCGGGCCTTCACCGACGGCCTCCTGGCCGCCGCGGCCGACGGCCGTCCCGCGGATCTGGTGCACGTGGGGTCCGTGGCCGGCCACGCCCTCTTCCCCAACTGGTCGGTCTACTGCGCCACCAAGGCCGCCGTCGCCCACCTGACCCGCAATCTCCGTGCCGAACTGGGGCCCCGCGGCGTCCGCGTGAAGAACGTCGAACCCGGCGTCACCGTCACGGAACTCGGCGCGGACATGCACGACGCCGACCTGCGCACGTCACTGGCCCGCATGCGGACCGACCTGCGTCCGCTGGCCGCCGAGGACATCGCCGAGGCCATCGCCTTCGCCGTCTGCGTCCCCCCGCACGTCAACGTCGCCGATATGGTCGTCGTCCCTGTGCAGCAAGGCTGATCCCGGCGCCCCGGGAGCAGCGCGCCTCCCGGGGCACCCGGCCTCACCCCCGCCGCCCCGGCACCAGTGCCCGCAGGTCCACCGCCTCGCCCAGCGCCTGCAGGCCCGCGTCGCCGGGGTGGAGGTGGTCGCCGCTGTCGTAGGCGGGCAGCATGCGCTGGGGGCGCTGCGGATCGCGCAGTACGGCGTCGAAGTCCAGTGCCGCGTCGAAGACGGCGCCGGCGTCGCCGCGCACGAAGGCGTTGACGGCCTGGCGGCGGGCCTCCACCTCCGGGGTGCAGTCGCGGTAGCCCTCGCAGGGGGCGATGGTCGCGACCACGACCCGCACTCCCCGCTCGTGCGCCCGCCGGGCGAGGGCCCGAAGGCCGGCGACGACCTCCTCGGCCGGGGTCCCCCAGCGCACGTCGTTGACGCCCTCGAACACCACCACCGTCCGCACCGACGGCTGCGCCAGCACATCGCGTTCCAGGCGGTGCTGGGCGCTGACCCCGCCGGTGTCCGTGCTGACCCCGTCGCCCTGATAGCGGTCGGTGACGATCCGGTTCGCCGAGATGCCGTGGTTGAGCACGCCGTAACGGGGCAGCGCGCTCTGCGTCTGGAAGCGGCGGGCGAGGACGTCCGGCCAGCGCCGGTTGGCGCCGCTGGTCGACTTCACCCCGTCGGTGAGCGAGTCGCCCAGCGCCACGATCGAGCCGGGCCCGCCGTCCACCTCGACACCCGTCAGGAACGGCCAGAAGGTCGTCGTCTCCGGATAGCCGCCGCCCGCGGCGTCCGTCGTACGGTCCCCGCTGCCGTCCGCGCTCAGATACGACAGCTGGGCCGCCTCCTGGTGCACCGGAGCCGCCGTCACCGTGCCCGGCAGATGGATGCTCACCAGCAGATCGGTGCCGGCGGGGACGGCGAAGGGCGCCGGGTCGCTGAAGGCCTCGGCGCCGGCGGGTATCCGGGTGCCGGTCCGCCCCCGCCCGAAGGTCAGCGGCACGGGCTCGCCGTGCGCCGCCGCCCCCGCGCCGCGTAGCGCGATACTGGCCGCCCCGATGTCGACCGGCGTCGCCGCGAAGGTGTTGGCGATCCGGATCCGCGCCCGCGGCCCGCCCGCCCCGCTGTGGACGACCAGCCGCAGCGTACGGTCCCTCCAGGGCCCGACGGCCCGGTAGCCGGCCGTGCTGGCCGCCCAACTCCCGGTCCGGCCGCGCCCGTCGTCCCGGACCGACACCGCGAAGACATGCAGTTGGGCCCCCGTTTCCGGCGCCTTGGGCAGGACCACGGAAGTCACCTCCCGCTCGGCCCGCAGCGGTACCGACACCGCGTACAGCCGCGCGGGCCCGACCGGCCCGCCGTCCGCGCCGTTGACGTGCGGCAGCGCCACCGCCTTGGTGCTGAGCGGCCCGGACAGCCAGTCGGGCGCGGTGAGTTCGTAGGAGCTGCGCGAGCCGTCCCGGTAGCGCACGGTGCCGGTGCCGGACGCCGTGCCGCCCGTCCCGGCGACCAGGAACGTCAGCGCCGCGCCCCGTCCGCGCACGGCCACCGACTGGCCGTCCGCCCGCAGGTTGTCGGGCGTCCCGGCGGCCGTACGCGGCCAGGTGAGCCGGGTCGCGTCGATGGTCAGCGCGCTCCCGGGGGTCCAGCCGGCCGCCGCCAGGTCCTGCGCGGACAGCGAGTGGCCGGCGCCGTCGAAGTCGGCCGCGCCGGGTGCGGAGTCGTCGCTGACCGCCGTGTTGTCGAAGAGCCTCGTCAGCGGCAGCGGGTGGTGTGCCGGGGCGGCCACGGCCGGGCCGGCGGAGGTGGTGACGGGCAGTGCCGTCGCGGTGAGCAGCAGGGTCAGGATGGTTCCCCATCGTCGTAGGCGCATCGGTCGGTGTCCCTTCGGGGGCGTCAACGGGCAGGTGTGCGCTGCGATCCGGCCGCTCCCTCAAGGAGTCAGGGGGCTGTGCCGGATCCGGCCGATCCGATCCGAGCGCCATGAAGGTAGGGAGGCAGGCAGGGAGCGTCAAGGTGACGAACCGGGCCCGATCACGCCGCGCGCCTGTGGCCCGCACCACAGGTCGGGTGGGACCCTGCACACCATGAACATGTCTTTCCTGGACAAGTGGCGTAGGCGTCAGCATGCGCACCGGTCCGTGCCGCTCGCGGAGTCGGTGCGCGCCGATCCCGGAAGCGTCGTCGAGCTGCTGTCCGAATGCGAGCTGCTGCGGGCCCAGGCCGCCACCGCGGGGGTGGAACTGGACGACTCCGTACGGTCGTTGGAGCTGCTGGATCAGTTGCAGCCGGTATGGCGGGACGATCCGGAGGTGGTGCCCTGGCTCGGCAACGACGCGGGCCTCTATCTCGGCACGGTCCTGGTGCGCACGGTGCGCGGCGCGGTCTGGCATGTCTGGCCCAACGGGCAGCCGGTGGTCCGGCTGGAGTCCGGGCGGGAGGTCGACGTGGTGGCGGCGGGCCACGAATGGGCCGATGTCGGCGCGCCGGAGCTGTCCCAGGTCTACGCCGAGGCCTCCGAGGCCTGACGCCCGCCTGGGAGGTAACGGGCTTAACCGATTTATCCACTCCTATCCGCTGATACGTGCGTGTCAGCGAAGAACCGCCCCTTTCGTCCCGGTAGGTTGCGGGCTCCGCGCGGTACGGATGAGAGTGGGCAGGACTGCATATGGCCGGTGATGCGCTGATCGAGATGCGCGGGGTCAACAAGCACTACGGAAATCTGCATGTCCTCCAGGACATCGACCTCACCGTCGGCCGCGGGGAGGTGGTCGTGGTCATCGGGCCCTCCGGCGGCGGGAAGTCCACCCTGTGCCGGGCCATCAACCGCCTGGAAGCCGTCGAGTCGGGCACCATCAAGCTGGACGGCCGGCCGCTGCCCGAAGAGGGCCGCGCGCTGGCCCAGCTGCGTGCCGAAGTCGGCATGGTCTTCCAGTCGTTCAACCTCTTCGCCCACAAGACCGTGCTCGCCAACATCATGCTGGCACCGATCAAGGTCCGTAAGAAGAAGAAGGACGAGGCCGCGCGGCGCGCCCGCGAACTCCTGGACCGGGTGGGGCTCGCCTCGCAGGCCGACAAGTACCCCGCACAGCTCTCCGGCGGCCAGCAGCAGCGCGTCGCCATCGCCCGCGCGCTCGCCATGGAGCCCAAGGCGCTGCTCTTCGACGAGCCGACCTCCGCACTCGACCCGGAGATGATCAACGAGGTGCTGGAGGTCATGCGCCAGCTCGCCCGGGAGGGCATGACGATGGTGGTGGTCACGCACGAGATGGGCTTCGCCCGCTCCGCCGCCAACCGCGTGGTGTTCATGGCCGACGGCCGGATCGTCGAGGACCGCACCCCCGAGGAGTTCTTCACCGCACCGCGCAGCGAACGGGCCAAGGACTTCCTCTCCAAGATCCTCAAGCACTAACGGGGGCGCCGCGATGCCGCACCGTCAATCCACGCGCCTGCGCCGTGCCCTGGTGGCCTTCATGGCCCTCGCGCTCGCCGCGCTCGCCCTCGCGGGCTGCGGCCGGCCCGGCAGCCCGCCGGTCAAGGGCCCCAAGGGCAGCGAACTGCCCCAGTACCCGGTCGCCAAGGACTTCTCGCTGCCCGACTCCCCGACCTGGGTACGGGCCAAGCGCCGCGGCCACCTCATCATCGGCGTCAAGGAGGACCAGCCCTACCTCGGCGAGCGGGACCCGGCCTCCGGCCTCTACTCCGGCTTCGACATCGAGATCGCCAAGATGGCGTCGGCCGCACTCGGCTTCCCGCCCGACACCGTCGAGTTCAAGACGATCGCCTCCGCCAACCGCGAGACGGCCCTGCAGAACGGCCAGATCGACCTCTACGTCGGCACGTACACCATCAACGACAAGCGCAAGAAGCTGGTGGGCTTCGCGGGCCCCTACTACATGGCCGGCCAGTCGCTGCTGGTGCGCGCCGACGAGAACGACATCAAGGGGCCGCAGGACCTGGCCGGCAAACGCGTCTGCTCGGCCGCCGGCTCGACGCCGTACCAGCGCATGCAGACCGAGTACCCCAAGGCCGTCCTGGTCGCCTACGACACCTACTCGGTGTGCGTCGACAACCTGCTGACCTACCAGGTCGACGCGGTCACCACCGACGACGCGATCCTGCTGGGCTACGCGGCCAAGGTGCCCGACGAGCTGAAGGTCGTCGGCAAGCCGTTCTCCCAGGAGCCGTACGGCATCGGTGTCCCGCACGGCGACGACGCGCTGCGCTACGCGCTCGACGACGCGCTCGCCGCGGACGAGGCGAACGGCAACTGGAAGAAGGCCTACGACGCGACCCTCGGCCTGTCCGGGGTGCCCGCGCCCAAGCCGCCCCCGATCGACCGCTACCCGGCGGACTGAGGAGCCAAGGAACCGACCGATGAACGTTCTCCTCGACAACCTCTCCCTCTACGGGGAGGGCCTGCTGGGCACCGTCGAACTCACCGTCTACGCCTCGCTGCTCGCGCTCGGCCTGGGCTTCCTCATGGCGGCCTTCCGTGTCGCACCGGTCGGCTCGCTGCGGGCCCTGGGCACGGCATGGGTGACGGTGCTGCGCAACACGCCGCTGACGCTGCTGTTCTTCGCGGTGGTGCTGGGCCTGCCGCGCTTCGGCCTCGTACTGCCCTTCAAGCTCTTCGCCATCCTGGCGCTGGGCTGCTACACCTCGGCCTTCATCTGCGAGGCGGTGCGCTCCGGCATCAACACCGTGCCGGTCGGCCAGGGCGAGGCGGCCCGCAGCCTGGGCCTGAGCTTTCCGCAGACGCTCGGCGACATCGTCCTGCCGCAGGCCTTCCGGTCCGTCATCCCGCCCATCGGCTCGACGCTGATCGCGCTCGCCAAGAACTCCGCGATCGCCGGCGCCTTCAGCGTCACCGAACTGCTCGGCGTCTACAAACCGCTCAGCGAGATGGGCTACAGCATCATCTGGTCCTTCGTCTGGATCGCCGTGGGCTATCTGATCGTGACCCTGTCCATCAGCGCGATCTTCAACGTGCTGGAGAAGCGCTTCGGAGCCGCCCGATGACCACCACCGCCCTGTACGACATTCCGGGCCCGCGGACCAGGGCGCGGCACCGGCTCTACGGCGTCGGGGCGACGGCCGTGATCATCGCCCTGGTCGTCTGGATCGTCTACCTCCTCTTCGACACCGGGCAGTTCACCGCGGCCAAGTGGAGCCCCTTCCTCTACAAGGGGATCCAGGAACTGCTGCTCACCGGTCTCGGCAACACGCTGCGGGCCTTCGGCCTCGCGGCGGTGTTCTCCCTGGCGCTCGGCGCGGTGCTCGCCACCGGCCGGCTCTCCGAGCACCGGATCGTGCGCTGGGTGTGCACCCTGGTGGTGGAGTTCTTCCGCGCGATGCCCCTGCTCGTCATGATCTTCTTCATCTATGTGGCGCTGCAGGTCGCGCCGCTGCCCGCCCTGGTCGCCGGCCTGACCCTCTACAACGGCTCGGTCCTCGCGGAGGTCTTCCGCAGCGGCGTCAACGCCGTCGAGCGCGGCCAGCGGGAGGCCGCGTACGCACTGGGCATGCGCAAGACCCAGGTCATGACGCACGTCCTGGTGCCGCAGGCGGTCCGTGCGATGCTCCCGGCCATCATCAGCCAGCTGGTGGTCGCCCTGAAGGACACCTCGCTGGGCTACCTCATCACCTACGAGGAGTTCCTGCACGCCGGCAAGCTGATCGCCTCCAACCTCGACTACGGCCTGCCGTTCATCCCCGTCGTCATGATCATCTCGCCGATCTACATCGGGATGTGCATGCTGCTGTCCTGGCTGGCCAACTGGGTCTCCCGGCGCCAGAAGCGCAACCCCAAGGTCGAGGCCGTCGAGGTGGCCCCCGCCGAGCCCGGCACCCTGATGCCGGGGGACCACCGGCGCCATTTGGGGTGAGCGCTTCAGGGCGCAGTTCCCGCTCCGCCGTGCGGCGGAGCGGGAACCTCCGCACGGACGACGCCGGGGAGCAGGGCGGCCGGTGACGATCGATGCCGCGGCAGTCCCCATCTGCCGGTATCTGTCGATCGGAGCCCACCATGCCCTTCAAGCCCCTGCGCGTCACCGCCGCCCTCGCCCTCGTCCTCGCCCTCGCGGCCCCGGTCGCCGCGGCACCCGCGGAGCCGGACACCCCCGCGCCCACCACCGTCTCCGCCCTCAAGGGCGAGGCCCGCATGGAATACCCCGTCGACACCGAGGAGGTCCGCTTCGCGGTCGACGCGCACAGCGTCTACGGGGCGGGCAACCGGCCCGAGCGCTCCTGGGGCACCTTCCGCCTCTCGCACTCCTACCAGCGGTCCGACGGCACCACCCAGGTGCTCTGGGGCGACTTCAAGGTCGACTGCCTGACCACCGGCGGCCCGACCGCGACCGTCACCGGCACCCTGGTGCGCACCAGCCCCGGCCACCCGTGGACCGGCCGGGTGCACCCGCACTTCCGCCAAGGCGTGAGCTTCCTGGTGCCGGAGGGCGGCGGACAGGCCCGCATCGGACTGTCCGGCGCGACCGGCCCCGACGAGCCGAGAAGCACCCGCTGCCTGGCACCCGCCGCCGACTCCCCGGTCTTCGACGGGACGTACACTCTCAAGGACAGGTCCCGGGGCGCGAGCCGGACCTGATCGGCCGGCCGGGAGACACGTCCTGGTGCGCCGTCCCGGCAGGTCGGCGCGCGAGGCACGGCCGTGGTGGTGCTGGTGCCACCCCGAAGACGGCAATCAGCATGATCGATCGAGGGTTCCCGGAGCGCGAACATCGCCTCAGACGCCGCGCGGCCGAGCGCGGCCACCGGGAGGTTCGATGTCCACGTCCAGGAAACCGCGATGGCCCGTGGCCGCACTGTCGGGTGTGGTGATCGCGGCCGTCGCGAGCGCCGTCGCCCCGGCGGTCGCGGTGCAGTCCGCCCCGGCGGGCGGCGCGGCCGGCGGCGCCGCGCCCGCCACCGCGCGCTACACCGGGCAGCGGCTCGACTGGCAGCCCTGCGACCGGGAGCCCTCGCTGCAGTGCGCGGCGATGACGGTGCCCCGCGACTGGCACCACCCGGGGACCGGCGCGGATCTGACCATCGAGGTGTCCCGGCACCGGGCCGCCGACCCGGCAGAGCGCCGCGGGGTGCTGATGATGGCCGCCGGCGGGCCGGGCGCCTCGGGGCTCACGCGGCCCGCGGGCTTCGTCAAGGCGTCGCCCGCGGTCGGTGCCGCGTACGACGTGGTCGGCTTCGACCAGCGGGGCGTCGGCAGCAGCTCGCACGCGACCTGCCAGACCGACGCCGAGTTCCGCGACTTCTACGCCGGTGACTTCCGCGACCGCTCGCCGGCGGCGGTCCACGGCGTGGTGGCCCGGTCCAGGCAGTTCTTCAGGGCCTGTCAGGAGCGCAGCGGCGACCTGGTCAAGTACCTGACCACGGACCAGGCCGTACGCGATATGGACCTGTTCCGCGCACTGCTCGGCGTGCGGAGGATCTCGTACTACGGGCCGTCGTACGCCACCTGGCTCGGCGCGTACTACGCGACACGCTTCCCGCAGCATGTCGAGCGCGCCGTGCTGGACAGCAACCTGCCGTTCGCCGAGACCTGGCAGCAGGCCGAACTCGGGCAACCGAAGAGTTTCCAGCGCCGTTTCGAGCAGGACTTCCTGCCGTGGATCGCCCGGTACGACTCGGTCTACCACTACGGGAGCACCGCCGCCGAAGCGAAGGCGACGTGGGAGGCGCGCCGCCGGGCGCTGCACGACCGCCCGATCACCGTCGGCCCGCTGACGATCGGGCCCAACCAGCTCGACAACGCCACGCTCCAGGGGATGTACAACGCCGACCGCCAGTGGGACGGGCTGGCGTCCGTGCTGGCCGCCCTGGAGCACTGGGAGACGGCGACGCCGGCCGAGCGCCGGCTCGCCCAGCAGGCCTTCGGCAACTACCTGTCTCCCGGTTTCGCCGCCACGTACTTCCCGGTCACCTGCAACGACACCCCGTGGAGCCGGGACCTGGGCTACTGGCTACGGCAGAGCGCCGCGGACACCAAGAAGTACCCGCTGGTCGGGGCGCGGGAGCTGGCGTACGCCGCGACCTGCGTGTACTGGCCGGACTCGGACGCGCCGAGGGTGAAGGTCACCGGCAAGGGCCTGCCACCCACGCTGATGCTCAACTCCGAGCACGACCCGGCCACGTACTACGAGGGCGCGGTGCGGGCGCACCAGGCGCTGCGCGGCTCACGCCTGGTCACGGTCGCGGGCGGCGGCGACCACGGGCAGTACCAGAACGGCAATGCCTGTGTCGACCGCATCGTCGACGCCTACCTCCTGAACGGAACCGTCCCGGCGCACGATGCGACGTGCCCCACCAAGCCGCTGCCCGTACCGGCGCAGCGCGGCTAGCGGGGTTCCGTAGGCTCGAAGGTCCGGGGCGCGCCCTTCGGACCTCCGAGCCGCACCTCAGTCGCGCACCGGCACCGACACATACGACGGGTCGTTCGCCGGGGAGGAGAACGTCAGCCGCGCGCCGCCCGGATTGTGCTCGATGTACAGCGGGTCGACGGTGTCCACGACCACCGCCAGCCGGTGCCCGGCGGGGACGTCGTAGGCCGTGGAGAAGAGATCCAGGTCCACGCCGAACGGCTGGCCGGGGGTCTTGTCGTGGAAGGTGTACGGCGCGTGGGTGACCAGCCTGCCCAGGCCCAGCGGCCCCACGTCGTAGAGGTAGGCGATGGCGGTGCCGCTCTCGGCGGTGCTGGTGAGGGTGGTGTGCAGCTTGGTGGTGCCGCGGACCCGCTGCCCGCTCTCGTAGCGCTCGGACTGCCAGACGGCGGCCAGGGAGCGCGGCAGCAGCGGGATCGAGGCCATCGGCGGCAACCGGAAGAACTGGTCCAGCATGCTGGAGAGGAAGATCAGCCCGCCGTTGGCGCCGGAGTCCCAGTTGGTGTTGATCTGCTTGCTGCCGCCCAGCTCGATCCTGCGCTGCGCGGACGGCACGTCCTTCCAGCTCTTGTAGCCCTCGTACGCGCCGGTGGAACGGGACTTGAGCAGCACCGGCGACTCGCGGTCGATGCCGTTGTCCGCGCCCTTGAGGTAGTGGTCGAACCACCGCTTGGTGTTGGTCCAGGTGTCGTTGGGCAGTCCGAAGAGCCCCGTCGCCTCGGCCGTCGCGTGGTCACCCGGGCGGAACTCCAGCCGCTTGGGGCCCTTGAGCTTCTCGTAGAAGTCGGCGTACTGGTTGGGCGGGAAGAGGGAGTCGCCCCAGGCGTTGCCGAGCATGATGGCGGCGCCGTTGGCGTTGATCTTGTCGAGATAGGTGGCGGGGGAGCGCTTCTTCCCCCACGCGATCATGTCCTGTTCCTTGGCGAGGTTCGAGCCGAGGAAGTCCTTGAGGATGGTCCGCAGTTCGGGGCTCGGCCGTCCGGTCAGCTCGCCCGCACCGCCGAGCATCGCCGCCGCCTGCAGATGCTGGGTACGGCCGCTGTAGATCGAACCGATGAGGTCGCCCCAGCCGCTGAGCGCCGCGACCACCTTGATCCGCTTGTCGAACGCGGAGGCCAGCAGGCTGATGCCGGCGCCGTAGGAGACCCCGGCCATGCCGACCTTCTGCGGATCGGCCGGTGTGTTGGCCAGCGCCCAGTCGATGACCTTCGAGGCGTCGGCGACGTCCTGCGGTCCGGCCGTCTCGATCTGCCCGCCGGACTGCCAGAACCCGCGCGAGTTGTAGCCGACCACGACATAGCCCGCGTCGGCCAGCTTCTTGGCCTGTGCCAGGTACTCGACCTGCGGCATCCCCCAGCTGGTCGGCAGCACGATGACCGGGTACCGGCGGGTGCCGTCGGCGCCGGCCGGGGTGAACACGTTCGCCTTGAGGGTGATCCCGCCGTCGCCCTCGATGTCGACGAACCTGACGGCGGACGAGGCGGCAACGGAGTCGGCGGACGCCGCCGTGGGGGCTGATGTCGGTGCCGCTGCCTGGGCGGTGGCCGGCGCACCGGTGAGAACGGTGGTGGCCAGCACTGCCGCCGAGACGGTGCCGATCGCGGCACGCAGAGTCGTGCGGGAGGGCGTCATCTTCTGCTCCAGATCTCGAAGCGAGCCCGCCGTACGCTGTCGGAAGACAGGAGGGGCATACGGCGGCTCGAGTTGACTGGAGAGTAAGGTGCGGGGCTTACCTTAGGTAACCCGTCGGTAGGTTACGGGTGGGTAACGTCCCTGGGTCCAGGGCGAGTCGGTGCGGCGGCGCGCGGGGCGCGGGTGGTCGCCGTGGACGCCGAGCCCGATATGGCTCGGCGGGCCGCGGGCGTCGTTCCCGAGGCGTGTGTCCAGGTTGCCGCCCTGCCGCAACTCCCCTTCGTCGACGCCATGTTCGACGCGGTCGTCGGCAACTTCGTACTCAATCACGTGGGGCGGCCGAGGGCGGCCCTCGACGAGCTGCGCCGGGTGACCGGCCGGGCGGCCGGATCGCTCTGACGACCTGGGCGGTGCCCGCGGCGCCGGGGCAGGCGCTGCTCGGGCGCGCCGTGCGGGCGGCCGGGGCGGAGCGTCCGCCGCATCTGCCCGCGCCGGCGCCCGAGGACGACTTCCCGCGTACGGCGCGGGGCCTGGTCGGTCTGCTCCGGGGCGCCGGCCTGGTGGACTCCGGCTGCCGCGCGGTGGTGTGGGACCACCGCACGACGCCGCGGGAGTGGTGGAGCGGCGCGGCGGCGGGAGTGGCGACGATCGGTCAGACCGTGATCGGCCAGGGGGCCGCCGGGGCCGAGCGCATCAGGCGCCGATTCGCCGCGCCGGCAAGGGAGTTCACGGACTCCTCCGGCGCTTCGGTGCTGCCGCATGCGGCGCTGCCGGCGTACGGGCGAGGGGTCGACGGGGATCGGGGAGACGGGCCCCGCCTCGCCGCGTCCTGCCGTCAGGCGGTCCGTGGCAGGGTGGTGAGGAAGGCCTCCAGCGCGGCGTTGAACTCGTCCGCCCGCTCCAGGTTCGGCATGTGTGCCGCCTGCTCGACCACCGTCAACTGGGCGTGCGGAACGCGCCGGTGGATGTCGCGGGCGTCGCTGACCGGGGTGTACGCGTCCTCCGCGCCGACCGCCACCAGTACCGGAACCGATATCCGCGACAACAGCGCCGTGTAGTCGGGGCGTTCGGCGCGGCCGCGCAGGGCCGCCGCCGCGCCCTCGGGCGGCGTGCCCGTCATCATCCCCAGGACGTGCCGGGCGATGTCCGGCCGTGCGGCGATGGTGCGCGGCGAGATCATCTTCGGCAGGACCTCGTGTGCGTAGCCGGACATCCCCTCGCGCAGGAGCCGCTCGGCCATGTCGCGGCGGGTGGCCTTGCCGGCCTCGGTCTCCGCCGCGGGGAAGGTGTCCGCGAGCACCATGGCCCGGATCCGGTGCGGGAGGAGCCGCCAGAACTCCATGACGATCTGGCCGCCCATGGACAGTCCGCCGAGCACGAAGCGCTCGATGCCCAGACGGTCGAGCAGGGCGACGGTGTCGCGGACGAAGGTCTCCAGCGGGGTCGTGCCGGGTACGACGGAGCTCTCGCCGTAGCCGCGCAGATCCGGGGCGATCACCCGCCATCCGGCCCGGCTGAAGTGTGCGATCTGCGGGCGCCACATCGTGCGGTCGAACGGGTGGCCGTGCAGGAGCACCAGCGGCTCGCCGCTGCCCTCGTCCTCGTATCCGACGTTGATCTCTGCGAATCGGGCCGATCCCATGCCGCGCATCCCCTCTGCCGCTCAGTGGTTCCTCGATGCTATGAGGGGCAATCTCTCGGTGCAATATAAATAATGATCTCGGTGCAATGTCGCGTAAGGTGCTCGTCGAGGGAGCTCTCGCCGAGGAGGGCGGGCTCGCGTGAGCGACCGGCCCGGGTGCCTGACGGGCTTGTTCGAGGAGGAGGGGGAAGAGTGATGGACGACTATCGCGTGATCGCCGACGAGCTGGCGGCGGAGATCGCCGCCGGCCGGCTCCGGCCCGGCGACCGGCTGCCGCCGCTGCGCCGGTTCGCCCGCGACCGGCGGATCGCCGGCTCGACGGCGGCCCGGGTGTACCGGGAGTTGGGCCGACGGGGGCTGACGGTGGGCGAGGTCGGCCGCGGCACGTTCGTACGCACCGCCGCCCCGTCGGCCGAGCCCGCGCTCGCCGAGCCGGGCGACGCCAGGATCGACCTGGAGCTCAACTTCCCGGTGCTGCCGGAGCACCCCGCCCTGCTCGGCAGGAGCCTTGAGCATCTGCTGCGCCCCGACGCCCTGGCCGACGCGCTCCGCCCGGTGGGCGCCGCCGGTACGCCCGCGGCCCGGCAGGCCGCGGCGGCGCACCTCGCCCGTGCCGGCTGGGCCCCGGACCCCCGGCGGCTGCTCTTCGCCGGCAACGGCCGGCAGGCGCTGGCCGCCGCGATCGCCTCGCTGGTTCCGGCCGGCGAGCGGCTCGGCGTCGAATCCCTCACCTACCCCGTCGTCAAGGGCATCGCGGCCCGCCTGGGCGTCACGCCGGTACCCCTCGCCATGGACGAGCACGGCCTGACGGCCGAGGCGCTCCGCGCGGCCGCCCCCCTGCGCGCCGTCTACCTCCAGCCGGCCCTGCACAACCCGCTGGGCATCACGATGCCCGACCCGCGACGCCGGGAACTCGCCGCGGTGGTCGGGGAGTTGGGTATCCACGTCATCGAGGACGCCATCTACGGATTCCTCCGCGACGACCTGCCGCCGCTCGCGGCGCTGGCGCCGGAACGCACCGTGGTCGTCGACAGCCTGTCCAAGCGGCTCGCCCCCGGCCTGTCCCTGGGGTTCCTCACGGTGCCCGCGGCCCTCACCCTGGACGTGGCGACGGCGCTGCGGTCGGGGGCCTGGACGGCCGCCCGCTTCGCGCTCGACGCCGCGACCCGCTGGATGGCCGACGGCACCGCGGCGGCCGTCGAAGCGGACAAGCGCCGGGACGCGGCGGCACGCCAGCGGATCGCCGCCGAACAGCTGGCCGGCTTCCGGGTGCGAGCCGATCCGCAGGCGTACCACTGCTGGTGGGAGCTGCCGGAGCCATGGCGCGCCGACACCTTCGTCGCGGCGGCCGCGCGTCGCGGGATCGCCGTCACACCGTCGGGAGCGTTCGCGGTGGGCGCGGGCCACACACCCAACGCCGTGCGGCTGGCACTCGCGTCGCCGCCCCTGGACGCGCTGGCCGAGGCGCTGGGCGTGCTCGGCGAACTGGCCCGCGGCACACCGGAGGACGCCGGACCGGAGTGACGCGGGCGGGCGGCGGCAGCACCGGCCGGGGCGCTCAGGTGCCGCTCATCAGCTCACCGAGCCCCCTGCGCAGGTCGTCCGCGTTCATCACCGGCTGGAGGGTGACCTTGGCGTGCAAATCCATGAAGAACGACTCCACCAGGGCCGGCATCTGGGACGACTGCTGCATGTCGAAGTAGTAGAAGCAGGCACGGTCGCCGCCGTCGAGGGTGAAGTAGGCCGCCTCCGGTTGCAGCGCGGCGATCGCCGTCTCCATGATCTTCGGCAGGGCGCCGTTCTTGATCAGTTCGTTGCCCACTTCGGTAGGTATGCGGGCCGTCAGAACCATCCTCATCGGGCTCACTCCTCGCGTGGATCTCGTGGAGTTCACAGTCCCTGTGTTCTCAGGGTCTCACGGTACGGGCGTGCCGGTCAGGCGGGCGGGGAGCCGGGGCGGCCGGTCAGGAGCCGAGGCGGAGGTGCTCGGGGCGGCCGCTCGGCGGTACCTCCTCGGCCGGCGGTACCGGGCCCGGCGGGGTGCCGTCGCCGAACGGCCGGCCGCCCAACTCCTCGCGGCGGTGCGGCGTCAGCCAGCCGGACAGGTCCGGGCCCAGGCCGACGATGCCGGTCGGGTTGATGCCGGTGTGCACCCGGTAGTAGTGCTGCTTGATGTGGTGGAAGTCGACGGTGTCGCCGAAGCCCGGCGTCTGGTAGAGGTCCCTGGCGTACGCCCACAGCACCGGGGCCTCGGCCAGCTTGAACCGGTTGCACTTGAAGTGGCCGTGGTAGACGGCGTCGAAGCGGACCAGCGTGGTGAACAGCCGGACGTCGGCCTCGGTGAGGGTGTCGCCCACGAGGTAGCGCTGCTCGGACAGCCGCTCCGACAGCAGGTCCAGCCGCCGGAAGAGATCGCGGAAGGCGGCGTCGTACTCGCTCTGGGTCGTGGCGAAACCGGCCCGGTACACGCCGTTGTTGACGTCCCGGTAGACACCCGCCATGACGACGTCGATCTCCTCGCGCAGCCGCTGCGGATACAGGTCCGGAGCGCCCGGCCGGTGCAGCGCCGTCCACTGTGTCGACAGGTCCAGGGTGATCTGCTGGAAGTCGTTGGTGACGAGCTTGCCGCTGGGCACGTCGACGACGGCGGGGACGCTGACCCCGCCCGGGTAGCCCTTCTCGCGGGCGTCGTAGGCCTCGCTGAGGAAGCGGATGCCGAGGACGGGGTCGCGTCCGTCCGGATCCAGGGTGAAGCGCCAGCTGCGGTCGTCCTGGAGCGGATCGGGGATGGCGAGCGAGAGCGCGTCCTCCAGACCGAGCAGCCGCCGCACGATGACGGCGCGGCTCGCCCAGGGGCAGGCGCGGCTCGCCACCAGCCGGTAGCGGCCGGCCTCGACCGGCCAGCCGTCGCGGCCGTCCGCCGTGATGCGGTCCGCGAAGTGACTCCGGGAGCGCTTGAAGGGCGCTCTGCCGTACTCGGTGTTGCCGCACCTCGCGTCGCCCTCGGTGGCGTGGGGCATCACCGGCTCCTTTCCGTCCGGGGGTGGGTGGCTGCTCTTGTCGAGCCTTCCCGAACCGGCGCTGCCGTCCCGGTGCGTCAGCCGCCCGGCGCATCGCGCGGACCGGCGACATACCGGATATCGACATACCGGATATGGCGCCCCCTGTCATTGTCGCGCCGATCGTTCGGATCGATACGGATTGATACGGATCGACGGCGGAATGGTGGTCCCGATGGGCATCCCGGAGGAAATAGGGAAATGGCTGACGGCGGTGGATGACGGTCGTTGAATCTTTACGAAGTGCCCGTCGATCACTCGTCGGTAACCTCGGAATCCGCCCTACACTCGGCCGATGATCAAGAAAGTAATCACTGCGGTCATAGCCGGCGCCACGCTCCTCGCGCCGGCTTCCGGTGGGCTGCCGGCGGACGACTGGCAGCGGGTCGGGGACGGCATCACCGCCGGTGTCAGCGGCATCGTGGTCGACGGTGGGCACGGCGACACGGTCGACGCCCTCGCCGTGCGCGACAACAAGGAGCCCGGGCAGCAGCGGCTGGTCGCCGTGCGGTACCACCGGCACGCGAAACCGCGGGTGCGGGCGGTCGATTGGCAGGGTGAGCCCCCCGTCGACCTGGAAGCGATCGACGCCGTGCCGGGGCGGGAGCGCGAGTACGTGGCCCTTGCCAGCGACGGAACGGCGTACCGCATCCGCCGGGAAAGGGACGCCGTACGCGTCATCCATGAATTCCGGCTGCCGGGCATTTCGCCGGACGGCAACTACGAGGGATTCGCGCTGGCCCGCACCGCCCGCGGCGCCGTCGTCGCGGTCTGGGCGGACCGGGGTGGCGACGACCGCCCGGCGAAGCTGACCGCGGCGACCTGGAATCCGGCCACCGACGCATTCGGCAAGCCCGATTCCGCGGAATTCAGCGTGCCCTACCCCGCCGAGAACGTGCGTCACGTCTCCGATGTGGAACTCTCCGCCCGCGGCGGGCTGACGGTGTCGTCGGCCTCGGATCCCGGCGACGACGGCCCGTACGCCTCCGCGCTCTATGCCGCCGGGCGCCTCGTCGTCCGCGACGACGGCGAGGCCGAGCTGCGGCTGTCCGGTACGCCGGACCGGCTCGCCACGTTCGCCGGGCACAAGATCGAGGCGCTGGCCTGCCTGCCGGGTTCGAGCACGGGCATCCTCGGCACCGACGACGAGAACGACGGCGGCTCGGTCACCACGGCGGCGTTCTGCCGCCCGTGACCTGACGGGGCCCTCCGCCCCGTTCCCGGGCCATTCCGGGGGCAGCCGTCCCTGCCCCCGCCTCAGCCCAGACGTGTCAGATCGGGCCGCAGCCGATGCCAGATCGGGTGCCGCAGCCGCCCGGCCGAGGTCCAGCCGGTGAGCGTGACCTCGGCGACCAGCCGGGGCTCGGCCCAGTGCGCGCCCATGGCGTCCACAGGGTTGATGAACGGCGAACGGTCCATCGGGATCACCGCCAGGTACTGCGCCAGCTCCCGCCGTTCCCGGTCCGACAGCCCCGAGCCCACGGAGCCGACGTACCGCAGCCCGGCTGGTTCCGCCACGCCCGCCAGGACGGAACCGGGCAGCCCCGCGAGCACGCCGTGCCCCTCCGTCCAGCCGCCGATGACCACGTCGAGGGTCAGCAGATGCTTCGTCTTGCGCCACTCGGGTGACCGGACACCCTGCAGATACGCCGAGTTCAGCCGCTTCGCCACGACCCCTTCGAGCCCGCCCTGCAGCGAGGCCTCCCACGCCTGCTGCGCATGGCCCCGGAGGTAGGCGGGCGCGGACCAGTTGGGGCCGCGCAGCCGCAGTCCGGACAGCACCGCCCGGCGCTCGTGATACGGCGAGCCGAGCAGCGAGGCGCCCAGGTACATGATGTCGAAGAGGATCAGGTGTACGGGGTGCTCCATGGCCAGCCGGGCCGTACGCCGCGGGTTCACCACACCCATCCGCCGCTGCAGCAGCCCGAAGTCCGGCCGTCCGCGCGCGTCCAGCACCACCACCTCGCCGTCGAGCACCGCCGGCCGGCCCCGCAACTGCTCGCCCAGCGGCGCCAGCTCCGGGTAGGTGCCGGTCGCGTCGTTGCCCGCCCGTGTGACCAGCCGGAGCGTGCCGTCTCCGGGAGTGTTGACGATGCAGCGCGCGCCGTCCCACTTGGCCTCGAACGCCCAGGCCGCCTCCTCGTCCTCGTCGGGCAGCGGCCCGACCGTGGCCAGCATCGGCCGGATCACGGGGTACGGGGTCGAGCCGTGCTCGGCGGTGGGGGCCATGGTTCGATGATCGGACGAGGCCGGGGCGCCCGCAGATCGGCGCCGGCGCCACGACGCACGCGCCGCGTCCCCCTCCCTCCTTCCGCCTGCTTTCTCCCCTCCTTCCGCCCCCTCTCTGCCTCCCCTCCTTCCTCCCGTCTCGTCCGATTCCCGATTGTTTTCCTAGGGCTCCTAGGGTAAACCTAATACCCCTAGGAAGGAGTGGGCGTATGGCACGGGCCGGGCTGACGGCGGAGCGGGTGACGATCGCGGGCGCCGAGCTGGCGGACGAGGTCGGGCTGGATCAGGTGACCATGTCGCAGGTGGCGCGGCGGCTCGGCGTGAAGGACGCGAGCCTGTACACACACGTGCGCGGTCTGGAGGATCTGCGCGGCCGGATCGCCCTGCTGGCGGCGGACGAGAAGACCATCCGTATCGCGGAGGCGACCGCCGGACGCTCGGGCAAGGACGCGCTGGTCGCGTTCGCCGACGCCTGGCGGGAGTACGCCCACGCGCACCCGGGCCGCTACATGGCGACGCAGACGCCCCTCCAGATCGATCCCGAACTGGCCGCCGCAGCCCCAGGACCGCGACGCGCCGTCGAGCTGACCTACGGCATGCTGCGCGGCTACGGGCTGGCCGAGCCCGATCTGACCGACGCGGTCCGGTTGCTGCGCAGCACCTTCCACGGGTTCGTCGCCCTGGAGGCCGCGGGCGGGTTCGCGCACCAGCGCTCGCCGCAGCACTCCTGGGTCCGCGCCCTGGACGCCCTGCACTCCCTCCTGGAGCACTGGCCCCCGCTGAACGAAGGAGACTCCTGATGACCGCCCCCACCATCGGCCGCCTGCGCGTGAACGGCGCGACCCTGCACTACGAAGTGCGCGGCCGGGGCCCGCTTCTGCTGCTGATACCCGGAGGGGCGGGCGGAGCGGCCGCCTTCGACGGCATCGCCGACGACCTGGCCGCCGAATACACCGTCGCGACCTACGACCCCCGCGGAATGTCCCGCAGCGCACTGGACGACCCCGAGGCCGAGCAGCGCGTGGCCGAGCACGCCGACGACGCGCTTCGCCTGCTGGAGCTGCTGTCGCCCGGTGAGCCGGCCCGGGTGTTCGGCTCCAGCTCGGGCGCGATCGCCGCCCTGTGTCTGCTCACCGCCCGCCCCGACCGCGTCGAACGCCTCGTGGCACACGAGCCTCCGGTGGTGGAGGTCCTCCCCGACGCCTTGGAACACCGTGCGCTCGTCGCGCGCGTGCAGGAGACGTTCCACACGCAGGGACTCATGCCGGCGATGGCGGTGTTCGCCGAGGGGCTGAAGAAGGACGAGGCGACCCCCGAGCCGAAGGCCGAGCTCAGGCTTCCGCCGCAGGCGGCGGCGCGGGCCGAGCAGACCATGGCCAACCTGCCCTACTTCGTCGGGCGCATCGTGCCCCGCTTCATGTCCTACGCTCCGGACGTCCCCCGACTCCAGGCACTCTCGGACCGGCTCGTCCTGGCCGGCGGCCAGGACTCCCGCGGCGAACTGCCCTACCGGTCGGCCGCTTTCCTGGCCGAGCGCCTCGGCGCGGAATTCCGGCACTTCCCCGGCGGACACACCGGCCTGACCACGCACCCCGCCGAGTTCGGCGAAACCCTCCGCAAGGCCTTCGGAGGACAGGAGGCGTCCCTCCGCGCCGACGGCCCGCGGCCGGTGTCCATGGCCTGAACTGATTTGATACGAATTTTCGGGCGTTTGTTGCGGAGTGGACCGTGGGCATCGATGCGCATGCACAGTCGCCCAACAGAGAGGACGGGATATGACCGTCAACGGAAATGGCGCCGCCGCCGACGAACCACACGTCATTCGCGGGCGAGGAAAGGAGAAGGCGCCGGCGGGTGCCTTCTCCCTGTTCGCCGACGCCAACTATAACGTGGGCGGAGACCGGGACAAGATTCTCGTCATTCCGGTCAAGGGGACGGCGAACAACTTCAGTGACTACGGATTCGACCAGAGCGGTGACGGTGTGAGCGCCGTCGTCAACAACACCGAAATCGACAACGTCCTTTTCACGCGGACCAATCAGCAGGGGGCGCAGTTACCGGTCAAGGCCGGTGAGTCGATCGCAGATCTGACGAGGATCCCGCTCGCCGGCAGCCCGACCGGCTCGTGGAACGACCAGGCCCAGTCGGCGCTCGCATTCGTCCAGCCCGTCCCGACGCCGGTCTTCACCGTTCCCGCGGCCGGCGCGACGACCCAGGAGCGCCGCCAGCCCATCCGCGGCAACGCGGCGCCCGACGTGCAGCAGGTGCTGCTGTACGAGGGTGCCAAGCAGTTGGGCACCTGCCCGGTCAAGGACAGCAAGTGGGAGTACGACCCGGACGTCGACTGGAGCCTCGGGCAGCACGACCTGTCCGCCATCGCCGTGCGGGACGACGTGCAGTCCGGCAGGGCATACCGGAGCTTCTATGTGATCCTCCCGACGCCGGTCGTGGACATCAGGTCTCCCAAGGACGGTACGGAAGTCGACCCCGGCGTGTCCGTCGACGGTGTCGCGTTCAACGCGGAATCGGTGGTTCTCGTCGACGGAAGCGCCCAGGTCGGCACCTCTCCGGTGACGGGCGACAAATGGACCTTCGCTCCCGAGGGCGGCTGGAGCCTGGGCAGTCACAGTGTGACGGTAAAGGCCGTCCATGGCGGCCAGGAATCCGAACCGGACACGGTCCGTTTCACGGTGGCCCAGCAGAACCTCACCGTCGGCTACACGTTCAATTCCAGTTGGCAGGACTGGCAGACCGGAAAGTACATCTACTCCTACGACGTCACCATGTACGCCGGTGAAACCGATGTCCGGCACTGGAACGTCGGCTTCGGCCAGCTCCCGGACGGTTCGGTCCTGGCTTCGGAGTTCGAGGCCAGCTTCTGGGGAATGGTCATCAACGACGGCTCCGACGGCAACGTCGTCCTCGGCTCGCCGCCGGAGGGAATCCACATCGTCCCGAAGGGCGGTCATCTGACCCTCCGCGTCCTCGTGCTCATCCCCACGCAGGACGACGCCTACAAGAAGCTCTACGGCCTCTTCGCCAAGTCGGTGACGGCGTAGGCGGGTTGACGTTCGGCCGGGCCCGGCGACCGAACCGCGGAAGCGGAGGTCGCCGGGCCCGGCTCTCGGGGTCACGTCGCCGGTGCGTCGGTGAGGTGCGCGTGGGTGCGGTCCAGGAAGGATCGAACGGCGTGGGCGAACCCGTCAGGGTCGTCGGCGTAGAGCCAGTGTCCGCAGCCGGAGAGTTCGACCAGCTCCGTACCCGGCCGCTCCCGGGCCATCCGGCGGGCCGTTTCGCCGGTGAGGACGAAGCTCTCGCTCGCCCTGAGCAGCAGGGCGGGCTGCCTGGAGGCGGCCCATGCGGCGGAGTGGTCCCCGGTCAGGGCGTGTTGAGAGGCCATCATGTCGGCGGTGTCGAAGAGCAGTCCGCAGCCGTCGTCGTACTCCGTGGCGCTGTCGAGGAAGTAGCCGGCGTCGGGAACGCCGTGTGCCTCGATCGCGGCTCGCAGGTCCTCGCGCGACGCCGCCCTGCGCGGCCAGCCCGAGACGTCGAGAACGGGGTGGGTCTCGGGCTCCTCGTTGCGTACGGTCATGTCGGCGACGACGAGTGCGGTGACGAGGCCGGGGTGGCGCTCGGCGAGGAGGTAGGCGACGGCCCCGCCCATGGAGTGCCCCAGAACCGTGGCCGGCGCGAGATCCAGGGCGCGTAAGAGGGCGGCCGCGTCCTCGACGTAGTCGTCGGGGGTGAGCCCGCCGCCGTGGTCGGACAGGCCGTGGGCGCGCTGGTCGAGCGCGACGACGCGGTACCGCCCGGCCAGTGCCGCCGCCAGCGGGGCGAAGATCCGCCCCCTCCCGAAATGACCGTGCAGGGCGAGGACGGCAGGTCCCGGTCCGCCGAAGTCCAGGAAGGCGAAGCGACGGCCACGAAGGCGGATGAACGACTCGGGCGGCATGGTGGGCTCCCTTGCTGTGGGCGGACGAGGCAGTGACCGGGTGATGGTGCACCCCCGGGTCGTGTCCGTCACGTGCGGCCCCCGCACTTCCCCGGGATCGTGTCCATAAGATCGTTTCGGTACGGCTGGCGGAGATCGATGTGCTGAGGGAGGGCGTCCGATGAGCCGGGCGGTATTGGTGACGGGGGCTTCGCGGGGGATCGGACGTGCGGTCGCCGAGTTGTTCGCGGCCGGCGGCGATCGCGTCGCGCTGCACTACTCGTCGCGCCGGGAGGCGGCCGAGGCCGCTTTCGGGGCGCTGGCGGGCGGCGGGCATGTGCTGGTGCAGGGCGATGTGCGGACGCCGGAGGGGGCGGCGGAGATCGTCGGGGCGGCGGTGGACGGGCTCGGGGGCGTCGATGTCCTGGTCAACAACGCCGCCGCGAATGTGGCGCACCCGCTGGACCGTACGTCGTTCGAGGAGTGGCAGCGCGCCTGGCGGCAGGTCGTGGACGTGAACCTGCTGGGCGCGGCGAACGTCAGCTACTGCGCGGCGCGCAACATGATCGAGCGGGAGGTGGAGGGGCGGATCATCAACATCGGGTCGCGGGGAGCCTTCCGCGGCGAGCCGGACCATCCCGCCTACGGCGCGTCGAAGGCGGCGCTGCACGCGATGGGGCAGTCGCTGGCGGTCCATCTGGCGCCGTACGGGATCGGTGTGGCGTCGGTGGCGCCCGGGTTCGTGCAGACCGAGCGGGTCGCGGAGCGCCTCACCGACGAGGTCCGGGGGCAGAGCCCGTTCGGGCGGGTGGCGTCGCCGGAGGACGTGGCCTCGGCCGTGCACTACCTCGCCTCGCCGGAGGCGCTCTGGTCCTCCGGGACCGTCCTGGACGTCAACGGGGCGTCGCACCTGCGCTGAGAGGTCGCCGCGCCCGGACTCCGGACGGTGCGCGCACCCGGTGGGGAGTGGGGGAGCCCCGGCCGAACGGGGGATTCCGGCCGGGGCTCGCAGCGGGCAGGGGGGAAGAGCCCGCTGCGATTGAACGATAAACCATTGCCGGAGTCGGCGGCGCGGCGGGTGGCCGCTCCCGCCGTGGCGCGGCTCCGCGAGCCTCCCTCCCGCCCCCTCCGGCGGACCATAGTTTGTCCGGCTATGACCCCCCTTTTCTCCAGGACGAAGCGGATGATGGTGGGCCGCCCGCTGGACAGTGCGCGGCTCGGCGAGACGCTGCTGCCCAAGCGGCTGGCGCTACCGATCTTCTGCAGCGACCCGCTGTCCTCGGTCGCCTACGCCACCGAGGAGATCCTGCTGGTCGTGGGCCTGGGCGGGGTCGCGCTGCTGCATCTGACCTGGTACGCCGCGGCCGCCATCGTCCTGGTCCTGGTCGTCGTGGTCGCCTCCTACCGGCAGACCTGCTACGCGTATCCCGGTGGCGGGGGCGCCTACCTCGTCAGCGCGCAGAACCTCGGGCGGGGCGCGGCGCTCACCGCGGCCAGTGCGCTGCTCGTCGACTACGTGCTGACCGTCGCGGTGTCCGTCGTCTCCGGCGTCGCCGCGATCACCTCCGCGATCCCCTCCCTCGGCGGCCACAACGTGGCGCTGTCCGTCACGTTCGTGGTGCTGCTGACGCTGATGAACCTGCGCGGGGTCCGGGAGTCGGGCCGGATCTTCGCGGTCCCCACCTACGGCTTCGTCTTCTTCGTCTACCTGATGTTCGCGTTCGCCGCCGTACGGATGGCCACCGGCGCGACGATCCGTGCCGAGTCCGCGGACCTGCCGCTGCACGCCGAATCGGTCTACACGGGCCTGGCACTGGTACTGCTGGGGATGCGCGCCTTCGCCTCCGGCTGCACGGCGCTGACCGGAGTCGAGGCGATCAGCAACGGCGTGCCCGCGTTCCGCAGGCCCAAGAGCCGCAACGCCGCCAGCACGCTGCTGGTCATGGGGTTCTTCTCCGTCACCATGTTCGGCGGGATCACGATCCTGGCCATGCTCTACGACGTGCATGTCGCGGTGGACCCCACCGAGCTGGGGCTGCCGGCCGACACGCCGACCTCCACCGCGCTCGCCCAGATCGCCCGGGCCACCTTCGGCGACGTCGCCGCCCTGTTCTACCTGCTGCAGGCCTTCACGGCCGGCGTGCTGATCCTCGCCGCCAACACCGCCTTCAACGGCTTCCCCATGCTGGCGTCGGTCCTCGCCGAGGACCGCTTCGCGCCCCGGCAGCTGCGCAACCGCGGCGACCGACTGGTCTTCTCCAACGGCATCGTCCTGCTCGCGCTCGCCGCGATCGGGCTGATCGTCCTCTTCGACGCCGAGCTGACCCACCTCATCCAGCTCTACATCATCGGCGTCTTCGTCTCCTTCACCCTCTCCCAGACCGGCATGGTCCGGCACTGGCGGACGGTCCTGGCCGCCCCGGGGCTGCGGCCCCGCGAACGGGCCCGGCGCCGCCGTTCCCAGGCGATCAACGCGGTCGGCGCGGTGCTCACCGGGCTGGTGCTGATCATCGTCCTGATCACCAAGTTCACGCACGGCGCCTGGATCGTGGTGATCGCCATGCCGACGCTGTTCCTGGGGATGCGCGCGGTGCACCGGCACTACGAGCGGGTCGCGCGGGAGCTGTCGGCCACCCCGGACGCACGGCCCTGGGCGCCGGCCGGGAACGCGGTGATGGTGCTGGTCAGCGATCTGCACGTGCCCACGCTCAAGGCCCTGGGCTACGCCCGTACGATGCGCGCCACCTCACTGGAGGCGCTGACCGTCGCGATCGATCCCGCCGATGTGACGGGCCTGCGCGCGCAGTGGGACGCCCATGACATCGACGTACCGCTGCAGGTGCTCAGCTCGCCCTACCGGGACTTCACCCAGCCGGTGATCGACTACGTGGTCGGCGCCGGCGAGCGGTACCCCGGTGCCGCCGTCACGGTCGTCATCCCCCAGTTCATCGTCGGCCACTGGTGGGAGCAGCCGCTGCACAACCAGAGCGCCCTGCGGCTCACGGCACGGCTGATGTTCACGCCGGGGGTGACCGTGGTCAACGTGCCCTATCGCCTCTAGGGCGAGGGCGTGGCAGGCGGGCCGGGTCTACGGGCTCACCGCCAGGACGATGTAGGCCGCCAGCAGCGTGAGGTGCACACCGCCCTGGAGCACAGTGGCGCGGCCGGGCACCACCGTCAGGGTGCCGACCGTCACGGTCAGCGCGAGCAGGACCAGGTGGCTGGGGCCCAGGCCCAGGACCAGCGGCCCCGGCAGCCGGGCCGTGGCGAGGGCGACCGCGGGGATGGTCAGGCCGATGCTGGCCATCGCCGAGCCGAGGCCGAGGTTCAGGCTGGTCTGGACGCGGTCGCGGCGGGCCGCGCGGACCGCCGCGATGGTCTCCGGCAGCAGCACCAGCAGGGCGATGACGATGCCCACGACCGACGCCGGCAGACCCGCCGCGATCACCGCGGACTCGATCGTCGGCGACACCGCCTTCGCCAGTCCCACCACCGCGATCAGCGCCAGCGCCAGCAGCCCCAGGCTGCTCCACGCCGCCCGCGCCGACGGCGGGTCGGCGTGTTCCTCGGTGTCGATCACCTCGCCGGAGGTGGTCACCGGCAGGAAGTAGTCCCGGTGCCGGACGGTCTGGGTGGCCACGAACAGCCCGTAGAGGATCAGCGCGGACAGCGCGGCGAAGACCAGCTGCGGGGTGGAGAACTGCGGGCCGGGAGCGCTGGTGGTGAACGTCGGCAGGGCCAGGCCCAGTCCGGCGACCGTCGCGACCGTCGCCAGTGCCGCGCCGGTGCCCTCGGCGTTGAAGACGGCAACCCTCCGCTTGAGCGCGCCGACCAGCAAGGACAGCCCGACGATGCCGTTGCAGGTGATCATCACCGCCGCGAAGACGGTGTCCCGGGCGAGCGTCGCGCTCTTCTCGCCGCCGTCGGCCATCAGCGTGACGATCAGCGCCACCTCGATGATGGTCACCGCGACGGCGAGCACCAGCGACCCGAACGGCTCACCGACGCGCAGTGCGATCACCTCGGCGTGGTGCACCGCGGCCAGCACCGCCGCGGCCAGGAAACACGACACGAGCGCGACCAAACCGCCCGGCAGCGACCGTCCCCAGGTCACGACCAGCAGGACCACCGCCAGCACCGGCAGCAGATCGCTCCAGTGCTGGGCGGTCGAACGGAGGCCGGCGATCATGCCGTCGAGCCTGGCAGATCAGCGGGTCGGCCGCCCGTCCGCTCGGCCGGTCGGCCGTACCCCGGGCGCCCGGCGGTGCCTCGGCCTCAGGCCGTCGCCCGGTGGCCCTTCACCTCGGCGGGCGTGATCGCGGCCTTGGTGACGTCGGCGACCAGCTCGACGACGTCCGGCCCGTAGGCCTGCGAGTTGACCACCTTCAGCAGGAGGCAGAACTGGCCGTCCGTGCCGTGCTTACGGGCCAGCCGGGCCCGGTTGCGTACCAGGTGGCGCACCGCGGCCCGGTGGGTGACCGGGCGCTGGCCGGCCGCCAGGAACACCGGGCGGCCGCCTTCGCCCGCCGTCAGACGGGCCAGCAGGACGTACTCCACCGCGCCGGGCTCCATCCGGTACGTCGAGCCGCCGACCGAGAAGGTGCCGCGGCCCGCGCCGGATTCGTCACCCGGGTGCACCGCGATGCCCGGCAGCAGATTGGCCATATGGGCGGCCAGCCTGCGGTGCGCGGTGGGATCGCCGACGCAGAATTCGGTGCGCGCCCCGAAGCCCTGCAGGCCGGTGTCGTGCGGGGCGACCTCGGGGTGCGCGCCGCAGGTCTCCACCACCGCGGCCAGCCCCAGCAGCGCCAGTGCGTCATGGCGCGGGATGCTCCAGTGGGCCGAGGAGCTGTCCCGGTGGGTGACCAGTACGCACTCCGAGCCTTCCGGCAGCCCGAAGAAGCTCTGTTCCCGGGCGAGCCTCCGGCGGACCGCCGCCGATTGCCCGGCCCAGCCGGCCGCCAGGCCCAGGACGAGGGCGGCGAGGGCGACGGACAGGAGCAGCAGGGTGTCATCCATGGCCGGGGAGCGTAGCGGCTCTCCGGTTGTGCGTTCGAGGCCGGGGCCGGTAGCACCCGAAATGCCCCCTGTCGGCGCGCTGTTCGCCCGAGTAGGCTCCGGCCCCTGCCGTCCCTCGCGCACACCGTGGAGGAAACCCCGCTTATGACCAGATTCCGACGTCTCACCGTCCTGGGAGCGGCCGCCGCGCTGACCGGCTCCCTGGTGGCGGTCCCGGCCGTCGCCCAGTCCGCACCGCCGCGCCCGGCCACCTCGGACCGGGACGGCGCCACCCTCGCCACACCGGACAAGACGCCGGTCGCCGTCGGCTACGGAGGGGCGGTCTCCAGCGTCGACCCGGACGCCTCGGCCGCCGGCATATCGGTGCTCAAGAAGGGCGGCAACGCCGTCGACGCCGCGGTCGCCACCGCCGCCGCCCTCGGCGTCACCGAGCCCTACTCCGCGGGCATCGGTGGCGGCGGCTACTTCGTCTACTACGACGCCAGGTCCAAGACGGTGCGCACCCTCGACGGCCGGGAGACCGCACCGGGCTCCGCCGGCAAGGACCTGTTCCTGGAGAACGGCAAGCCGATCCCGTTCGACGACGCCGTCACCAGCGGGCTGGGCGTCGGCACTCCCGGCACCCCCGCCACCTGGGACGCCGCGCTGGACAAGTGGGGCAGCCGGTCGCTCGGCGACGTACTGCGCCCGGCCCGCCGGCTGGCCTCCCGCGGCTTCACCGTCGATGCGACCTTCCGCCGGCAGACCGCCGACAACGAGGCGCGCTTCAGGGACTTCCCGGCCAGTGCCGGCCTGTTCCTGCCCGGCGGCAAGCTGCCGGTGGTCGGCTCGACCCTGAAGAACCCCGATCTCGCGCGCACCTACGCGGAGTTGGCCGAGCGCGGAGTGGGCGCGCTCTACAAGGGCGAGCTGGCCCGGGACATCGTCCGCACGGTCCGCAAGCCACCGGTGCGCTCCGGCGCCACCCGCAAGGTGCGGCCCGGCGACCTCACCACGAACGACCTGCGGACCTACGAGGTGCTCAGCCAGGCGCCCACCCGCACGGCCTACCGCGGCCTCGACGTCTACGGCATGGCCCCCTCGTCCTCCGGCGGCACCAGCGTCGCCGAGGCGCTGAACATCCTGGAGCGGACCGATCTCTCCCGGCTGAGCGAGAAGCAGTATCTGCACCGCTACATCGAGGCCAGCCGGATCGCCTTCGCCGACCGCGGCCGCTGGGTCGGCGACCCGGCCCACGAGGACGTCCCCACCAAGGGCCTGACCTCGCAGCGGTTCGCCGATTCCCGCGCCTGCCTGATCACCGACGACAAGGCGCTGACCAGCCCGCTCGCACCCGGCGACCCGCGTCACCCCCAGCGCTGCGGCGCCACCGGCAAGGCCGCCCCGACGACGTACGAGGGTCCGAACACCACCCATCTGACCGTCGCCGACAAGTGGGGCAACGTCGTCGCCTACACCCTGACGATCGAGCAGACCGGCGGCAGCGGCATCGTGGTCCCCGGCCGGGGCTTCCTGCTCAACAACGAGCTGACGGACTTCTCGTTCGCGCCCGCCGACCCCGCGGTCCACGACCCCAATCTGCCGGGTCCGGGCAAGCGGCCGCGCTCGTCGATGTCGCCGACGATCGTGCTCCAGCACGGCCGGCCGGTGCTGGCGCTCGGCTCGCCCGGCGGCTCGACCATCATCACCACCGTGCTGCAGACGCTGCTGAACCACCTGGACCGCGGTATGCCGCTGGTCGACGCGATCGCCGCGCCCCGCGCCAGCCAGCGCAACGCGGCGGCCACCGAGCTCGAACCCGCCCTGTGGAACAGCCCGCTCCGCCGGCAACTCGAGGCGGTCGGACACGCGTTCAAGCAGAATCCGGAGATCGGCGCGGCGACCGGTGTCCAGCGGCTGCCGGACGGACGCTGGCTGGCCGCGGCCGAGAAGGTGCGCCGCGGCGGCGGCTCGGCGATGGTCGTACACCGGTCGTAACGCTCCCGGAACGGGTGCCGGAGGCCACGCACCGGCACCCGACCGGCCGATGTGTGCCGTCCGTGTGTCGTCGATGTGCCGCGCCGCGCGGCGCCGTTGATGGCCACGGCGGCGACGATTAGCCTTGATGGGACCGTTCGTTCGAATGAGCGGTCCCATGGAGGGCACGCAGCGTGAGCGTTGACGAGAGCCAGGACAGGGAGACCGGGCCGGCCCCGGCACGGGACGTCGCAGCCGGCGAGTGGGAGGGCCTGGCCGAGCAGGCGCGGGCGCTGGCCCAAGGCCGGGTCACCTCGACCATGTTGGTGCGGCGGTCGCTGGAGCGCATCGCGGCCACGCAGGACACCGTCAACGCCTTCAAGCGGGTACGGGCCGAGGCGGCGATGGCGGAGGCCGCGGAGGCGGACCGCCGGCTGGCGGCGGGGGAGCGGCTGCCGCTGCTCGGGGTGCCCGTCGCGGTCAAGGACGACACCGATGTGGCGGGCGAGCCCACCGCGTTCGGCTGCGCCGGCGCGTTCCCGGTCAAGGAGCGCGACGCCGAGGTCGTCCGGCGGCTGCGCGCGGCCGGCGCCATCATCGTCGGCAAGACCAACGCCTGCGAGCTGGGGCAGTGGCCGTTCACCGAGGGCCCGGCCTTCGGCGACACCCGCAACCCGTGGAACCTCGCCCACACTCCGGGCGGCTCGTCCGGCGGCTCGGCGGCCGCGGTCGCGGCGGGGCTGGTGCCCGCCGCGCTCGGCACCGACGGCGCCGGCTCGGTCCGGATCCCCGCCGCCTGGTCCCATCTCGTCGGCATCAAGCCCCAGCGCGGCCGCATCTCCACCTGGCCGGACGCCGAGTCCTTCCAGGGGATCACCGGCATCGGCCCGCTGGCCCGCACGGTCGAGGACGCGGCGCTGCTGCTGGACGTGGCCAGCGGCAACCACGCCGGGGATCTGCACCGGCCGCCCGCCATCGCGGCGCGACAGGCGGCCGGCCGCGACCCGGGGCGGCTGCGGATCGCGCTGTCCTGGAAGCCGGCCACGACGTTCACGGCCAAGCCGCTGCACCCCGACGTACGCGCCGCGGTGACCGGCGTGGCCCGCACCCTGGCCCGCCTCGGCCACTTCGTGGAGGAGGCGGAGCCCGACTACGGGCTGGTCGGGCTGGCCTTCGTCCCGCGCGCCACCGCGGGACTGGGGGAGTGGGCGGCCCGGGTGCCCGACCGCAGCCTGCTGGACCGCCGTACGCGGGGCGCGGCGCGGATGGGCCGGCTGCTCGGCGGGCCGGTGCTGCGTCGGGCCCGTTTGGTGGAGAAGCGCCAACAGCGGCGCATCGGCGCCCTGTTCGGCCCCTACGACGTGCTGCTGACGCCGACCACCGCCACCCCGCCGCCGCGGATCGGCACACTGGCCAAGCTCAACGGCTGGCGTACCGATCAGGCCATGATCGCCGCCTGCCCGTACGCCTGGCCGTGGAACGTCCTCGGCTGGCCGGGCGTGAGCGTGCCCGCCGGCTTCAGCGCCGACGGCCTTCCCCTGGGCGCCCAACTCCTGGGCCCGGCCCACGGGGAGCCACGGCTGATCTCGCTGGCCGCCCAGCTCCAGGACGATCTGCGCTGGCACGAGCGGCGCCCGGCCGGACACCCGGGGCCGCTCGACGGCGCCCGGCGCTGAGGCGGGCGCATCGCCTCAGCCGAGGAGCTCGATGATCGTCTCGGTCGTGTCGGTCTCGCCGAGCCGAGGGAAGATCTTCTCCAGGCTGTGGCGGTGCGCCGCCTCGTCCAGGTCCGTCACCGCGTCGGTGGCGATCGTGACGTGGTAGCCGTGCTCGTGCGCGGCGCGGGCGCTGGACTCCACGCCGATGCTGGTGGCGATGCCGGCGAGGACGATCTGGGTCACGCCCCGCCGGCGCAGCTCCAGATCCAGGTTCGTGCCGTGGAAGGCACCCCACTGCTGCTTGGTGACGGTGATGTCGCCGGGCTGGCGGCCGAGCTCGGGCACCAGCTCGGCCCAGTCGGCGGGCGGAGTGCCGCCGCGCGGCGCGGACTCCGTACGGCCCGGTGCGCCGCCCGTGACGTTCACCAGGACGACGGGCAGCGCGCGGGCGCGGAACGCGGCGGCCAGCCGCGCGCCGCGCTCGATGACCTCGGCGGAGGGCAGCGGAGCGGTGGGCAGCCCGGCGATGCCCTTTTGAAGGTCGATCAGGACCAGGGCGGTGCGGGCATCGAGGGCGGTGGCGGACATGGGTGCTCCCTGTCGTGGTGATGAGTGCGGATACGTGGTGATGAGTGGATACGTGGTGCCGAGTGCGGAGGAGAGGCGTGTGCGGGGAGCGTGAGCGGTCCGGGGTGCGCGGACCTATGGCCGGCGGCCGGGGCGCAGGGCGCGGTCGGCGAGGGTCAGGGCGAGCAGCGGCAGCGCCAGTGCGATGCCGATCAGGGCGATCTCGTGCAGACCGGAGTCCGAGGCGCGCTGCCCGTACAGCAGCCCGATCAGACCGGCGGCGGTGATCGCGCCGAGGTACTGGGCGGTGCGCTGCAGCCCGGCGGCCGCGCCCACGCCGTCGGCCGGCGCCTGGGCGTAGACGGCGGCCTGGTTGCCGGTGGACGCCAGGCCCTGGGGGATGCCGAAGAGCGCCCCGGCACACAGCAGCGCGATCAGCGGACTGGAGCCCGCAAGCAGCAGGAAGACCGCGCTGCCGGCGGCGAGACACCCCGCGGCGACGGCCAGGGGGGCGCGGATCCCCTTCGTCCGGGCGCCGGCCAGCGCGCAGCACGCGGCCGCTACGGACATCGGCAGCATGACCAGGCCGGCGTGGAACGGCGAGTAGCCGTGCGCCTGCTCCAGCCACTGACCGAAGCCGTAGAGCACGCAGTAGACGACCAGATACGTCAGGCCCTGCCGCAGGTAGGTGCGGACCAGCGCGCCGTTGCGGGCGAGCATCCGCAGGTCGATGAAGGGCTCCGGGTGGCGCAGCTGCCACCACACCAGGACGGCGCCGAGTACGCCGGCGGGCGCCAGCAGCGGCCACGGTGGCTCGTCCAGCCGCAGCAGGAAGAACATCGCGCAGGTCAGCGCGCCGGCGAAGAGGGCGATGCCCAGCGGGTCGAGCGCGCCGGCGCGGCCGGCGGGGGAGGGTTCGCCGCGCCTGGTGCCCTTCTCGTCGCGCCCGGCGTCGGCCTCGTCGCGCCCGGTTCCCCGGTCGGGCGGGAGCCAGGCGAGCGCGCCGGCGAGCGCGAGCAGCGCCAGCGGGACGTTGACCGCGAAGACCGCCCGCCAGCCCGCGGTCGCCGCCAGCAGCCCGCCGAGCGTGGGCCCGATGGCGGCGCTGCCCAGCGCGGCGAGCGAGAGCCGTCCGAGGACGGGCCGGGGGGTCGGCCGCCCCGTCCGGCGCGACTCGGCGCGCAGGATCGCCAGCGCCGCGGGGTAGGCGGCCGCGGTGCCGATGCCGAGGACGACCCGGGAGACGATCAGCAGCGCGAAGCCGGACGCGAGGGCGCCGATGAGGCCCGCGGCGCAGACGGCCGACGCGCCGGCGACGAAGACCCGGCGCGGCCCGGCGCGGTCGGCGAGCCGCCCCATCGCCGGCTGGCCCACCGCGCTGGCGAGGTACATCGCCGAGATCAGCCAGGCGGTGTCGGCGGCGCCGACGTGGAAGTCCCGCCCGATGGCCACCAGGGCGGTGGCGATCATCGTCGAGTTGACGGGGTTCAGCAGCGAGCCGAGCAGCAGCGGCGTCATCAGGCGGGCGCCGAAGGCGCGGCCGGGAGCGGCGGGCCGGCCCGGTCCGGCCGGGCCCTCCGGCGCGGCAGGGGCCGTCCGGGGTGTGGCCGCTGCCGCGGCAGCCGGGTCGCTCATTCCGGCATCAGCCGCCGGATCAGCACGGTCGCCGCCGTCAGGGTCCGCTGCTCCTCGGGGCTCAGCCGCTCGGCGATGGCCACCGCGAGCCAGTTCTGCTTGGCCTGCCGTACGGCGGCGAGCATCCGGCGGCCCTCGTCGGTGAGCGCGAAGACCACTTGGCGGCCGTCGGTCGGATGCGGGCTGCGGGCGAGCATCCCGCGCTCCTCCAGCGCGCCGACGGTCAGCCGCATGGACTGCGGACGCACCAGCTCGGCGCGGGCCAGCGCCGCGATGGTGGCCGGTCCGCCGGTGTCGATCCGGGAGATCACCGAGCGCTGGGTCGGTGTCAGTTCACCCTGCGACGAGGCGGCGCGCAGATGGCGCATCAGCTGTGCGACGGTCGCGCCCAGATCCGTCGCCAGGCGTTCCTGGTCCTTTTCCGGCATATCTCCACCGTAAATAACGGCAGGCAAACTTGCAAGTTTTCCTGTCGTGATCGCGGTGGAGTCCTGGGCGCGCCACGGGGGAGATGGTCTTGCCACGGTGCGTGACGAGGCTTACGGTCACCTCCACACGCGTAGATCCCTCCCGCGTGGGCTGCAGGCAGACGCATCGACAAAGGAGCAGCTCATGGCCGATGTTGTGCGTGCCGCACTGGTTCAGGCGACCTGGACCGGCGACACCGAATCGATGATCGCGAAGCACGAGGAGTACGCCAGAGCGGCGGCCGCGCAGGGCGCGCAGGTGATCGGGTTCCAGGAGGTCTTCAACGCTCCGTACTTCTGCCAGGTCCAGGACCCGGAGCACTACCGCTGGGCCGAGCCGGTGCCCGACGGCCCGACCGTACGCCGGATGCAGGACCTCGCCCGGGAGACCGGCATGGTCGTCGTCGTACCGGTCTTCGAGATCGAGCAGCCCGGCTTCTACTACAACACCGCGGCCGTCATCGACGCCGACGGCACCGTCCTGGGCAGCTACCGCAAGCACCACATCCCGCAGGTCAAGGGCTTCTGGGAGAAGTACTACTTCAAACCGGGGAACCTCGGCTGGCCGGTCTTCGACACCGCCGTGGGAAAGATCGGCGTCTATATCTGCTACGACCGGCACTTCCCGGAGGGCTGGCGGCAGTTGGGCCTCAACGGCGCCCAGCTGGTCTACAACCCCTCCGCCACCCACCGCGGCCTGTCGGCCTACCTGTGGAAGCTGGAGCAGCCGGCGGCCGCCGTCGCCAACGAGTACTTCATCGCCGCGATCAACCGGGTCGGCGTCGAGGAGTACGGCGACAACGACTTCTACGGCACCAGCTACTTCGTCGACCCGCGCGGCCAGTTCGTCGGCGAGGTCGCCAGCGACACCAAGGAGGAACTCCTCGTCCGCGACCTCGACTTCACGCTGATCGACGAGGTCCGCCAGCAGTGGGCGTTCTACCGCGACCGCCGCCCCGACGCCTACGACGGGCTGGTGCGGCCATGACCCGGACCCCCCAGGACACCGCGAGCCTGCACGCCCGCCACCAGGCCGTCCTGCCCTCCTGGCTCAGCCTCTACTACGAGCGGCCCATCGAACTCACCCACGGCGAGGGCCGGTACGTCTGGGACGCCGAGGGCAACCGCTACCTCGACTTCTTCGGCGGCATCCTCACCACCATGACGGCGCACGCGCTGCCCGAGGTGACCAAGGCCGTCAGCGAACAGGCCGGCCGCATCATCCACACCTCGACGCTCTACCTCTCCCGCCCCATGGTCGAGCTGGCGGAGCGGATCGCCGCGCTCTCCGGCATCCCCGACGCCCGGGTCTTCTTCACCACCTCCGGGACGGAGGCCAACGACACGGCACTGCTGCTGGCCACCACGCACCGCCGCTCCAACCAGGTCCTGGCGATGCGCAACAGCTACCACGGCCGCTCCTTCTCGGCCGTCGGCATCACCGGCAACACCAGCTGGTCGCCGACCAGCCTCTCACCGCTCCAGACGCTCTACGTACACGGCGGGGTGCGCAGCCGCGGCCCGTACGCGGAGCTCGGCGACGCCGCCTACATCGCGGCCTGCGTCGCCGACCTGGAGGACATGCTCCAGCAGACCGCGGGCGGCGTCGCCGCGCTGATCGCCGAACCGATCCAGGGCATCGGCGGCTTCACCCTGCCGCCGGACGGCCTCTACGCCGCCTTCCGGGAGGTGCTCGCACGGCACGGCATCCTCTGGATCAGCGACGAGGTGCAGACCGGCTGGGGCCGCACCGGCGACCACTTCTGGGGCTGGCAGGCGCACGACGCGAGCGGGCCGCCGGACCTGCTCACCTTCGCCAAGGGCATCGGCAACGGCATGTCCATCGGCGGAGTGGTGGGCCGGGCCGAGGTGATGAACTCGCTCACCGCGAACTCCATCTCCACCTTCGGCGGCAGTCCCGTCACCATGGCCGCCGGCCTCGCCAACCTCAACTACCTCCTCGAACACGACCTCCAGGGCAACGCCCGGCGGGTCGGCGGGCTGCTCATCGAGCGGCTGCGGGCGGTCACGGCCGGTCTCGACGTCGTACGCGAGGTACGCGGCCGCGGCCTGATGATCGGCGTCGAACTGATCCGTCCGGGCACCGACGAGCGCTCGCCGGAGGCCGCGTCGCTGGTCGTGGAGGCCGCCCGCGAGCGTGGTCTGCTGCTCGGCAAGGGCGGCCAGGGCGGGGCCTCGCTGCGGATCGCGCCCCCGATGACGCTGACCGTCGCGGAGGCGGAAGAGGGCGCCGAGCTGCTCGCGGAGGCGCTGCGGACGGCGCAGGCGACGCTCGCCGGGGCGTAGCCGGCGGCTCGGAATGCGCGGGCGGGGCGGTCGTCGCCGCTCCGCCTGGCCGGTGTGCGCCCGGGGGAGGGGCGCTTCGTGGCGGAAATCCGAGGTGGGGGGTGGCGTCGAAGCGGGTGTTCGGATGCGCATGATGCGGATGGCGTCGAGGGCCGATGGGACCGTTGACGGAACGTGCATGACGTGCTGTCAATCACCGTCGCCGACACGGGCGTCGAGGCCTCCCGCCATCAGCCGCGCGCCACGGCCTCCCGCACCGTGTCGGCGACCAGCGTGAAGAACCGGGTGTGCGCCCGGCGGCTGCACGGGGCCTCCGGGTTCCACGGCAGCAGCCGCGCCCCGGCCTCGATCGCCCGCCAGTGCTCGTCGGCCCGCAGCTCCTCGGGCCGGGCGGCGTTCGCCCGTACGTCCATGAGCACGATGTCCGGGGCCAGCGCCGCGGCCTCCGCCCAGCCGACCGTGGACCAGTTCACGCCGGCGCCCGCCGCCGGCTCCAGCAGGCCGACGCCGTGCTCGGTCAGCGCCCGCAGATCCGGCCAGGAGCTGGGCCGGGCCAGGTGCACCCGCTCCGGCCCCGCGGGCGACAGCGCCAGCACCCGGGGCCGTACCGCGCCCCCGGTCGCCTGCCGCAGCGCGTCCTCCGCGGCGTCCAACTCCCGTGCTGCGCCGAGGGGTTCGCCACGTCCCAGCGACCCGGCCAGCGCCGCGAACCGCTCGCGCACCTCGGCCAGGCTCCGGCCCGGGCCGACCGCGACCGTGGCGAGCGGGACATGCGCCTCCAGCTCCAGCGCGGTCTTCTGCTCCAGCCCGTAGACCTGCTCTCCGTCGTAGGTCACCGCCACCACGAGGTCCGGCTCCGCCTCCAGCAGGGAGTCGGGGTGCAGCGCGCCTCCCGAGCCGAGGTACGGGATCTCCGACAGCGGCAGCTCGCCGCTCTTGGCGGGGTCGGGGGCGGCGCCGTCGTGCTGGGACCCGAAGAGTCCCACCGGGCGTATGCCGTGGTCCCACATCGTGGCCCCCGCCTGTATGTACGCGACGATCCGTGACGGCCGGCTCCCGGCCACCACCAGGCGCCCCCGGTCGTCGGAGAACTCCCACGGCGTGTTCCGCTCCATGACCTGCTGCCTTTCTGTATCGTTCCTGAGTCGTCCTGTCGTCCGTCCTGATGAAGTGGCGCTCGCGAGGATTGCCCGCCGGCGTCGGCGGATACCTGCCCATCAGGCCACCCCCGCACCCCTCCGGTGCGGCCCCCGAGTCGAACCGGCCGATTGATCGTCGGCGCAACACGAACGTCCTCGGCGATCTGCGGTCACGGTATTGCCACGGTGGGTGACATGCTTCTACGGTGTCTCCTTCTCGACCGGAATCTACGGGTGTAGACCAGCTGTGACGTGGCGTCAGGTAGGGAGCTGAGATGGTGAGCCGTACGGTCGTACAGGGCGGACTGGTGATCACCGCCGCCGACGAGATGCACGCCGATGTTCTGGTGGAGGACGGCCGGGTCGCCGCGCTCGCCGCCCACGGCAGCCCGTCAGCCGACGGCTGGCGCCAGTCCGCGGACCGCGTCCTCGACGCCACCGGCAAGTACGTCATCCCGGGCGGCGTCGACGCCCACACCCACCTGGACTTCCCCTTCGGCGGGACGTTCTCCGCCGACAACTTCGAGACCGGCTCCCGCGCGGCCGCCTGGGGCGGCACCACCACCCTGATCGACTTCGCGGTGCAGTCCCGCGGCATGTCGCTGCGCGCCGGTTTGGACACCTGGCACGCCAAGTCCGACGCCCAGTGCGCCGTCGACTACGCGTTCCACATGATCCTCTCGGACGTCAACGAGCACACCCTCAAGGAGATGGACCTCCTGGTGGCGGAGGGCGTCACGTCCTTCAAGCTGTTCACCGCCTACCCCGGTGTCTTCTACAGCGACGACGGACAGATCCTGCGCGCGATGCAACGCTCCGCCGGCAACGGCGGGTTGGTGATGATGCACGCCGAGAACGGCCTGGCCATCGACGTACTGGTCGAGCAGGCGCTGGCCGAGGGTCGGACCGATCCGCGCTACCACGGCGAGGTCCGCCACGTCCTGCTGGAGGCCGAGGCCACCCACCGCACCATCCAGCTCGCCCGGGTCGCCGGCGCCCCGCTGTACGTCGTCCACGTCTCCGCGCAGGAGGCCGTCGCCGAGATCGCCCAGGCCCGCGACAAGGGGCTCAACGTCTTCGGCGAGACCTGTCCGCAGTATCTGTTCCTGTCCACCGACAACCTCGCCGAGCCGGACTTCGAGGGCGCCAAGTACGTCTGCTCCACGCCGCTGCGGCCCCGCGAGCACCAGGCGGCGCTGTGGCGCGGGCTGCGCACCGACGACCTCCAGGTCGTCTCCACCGACCACTGCCCGTTCTGCTTCCGCGGGCAGAAGGAGCTCGGTCGCGGCGACTTCTCCAAGATCCCCAACGGGATGCCCGGTATCGAGAACCGGATGGACCTGCTGCACCAGGGCGTCGTGGAGGGCCGGATCAGCCGCCGGCGCTGGATCGACATCGCCTGCGCCGCCCCGGCCCGGATGTTCGGCCTGTACCCGAAGAAGGGCACGATCGCCCCCGGCGCCGACGCCGACCTCGTCCTCTACGACCCCACCGCCGAGCAGACCGTCTCCGCCGAGACCCACCACATGAACGTCGACTACTCGGCGTACGAGGGCAAACGGCTCACCGGGCGGGTGGAGACGGTGCTCTCGCGGGGCGAACTCGTCATCGACCAGCGGGAGTTCACCGGACGTGCCGGACACGGCCAGTACATCCCGCGTGGCACCTGCCAGTACCTCGTCTAAGGAGCGCCGTCGTGGACTTCGGAGTTGTCCTGCAGGCCGACCCGCCCGCCTCCGCCGTCGTGGCCCTGATGCGCCGCGCCGAGCGCAACGGCTTCCGCTATGGCTGGACCTTCGACTCGGCCGTGCTGTGGCAGGAACCGTTCGTCATCTACAGCCGGGTGCTGGAGCACACCGAGCGGCTGATCGTCGGCCCGATGGTCACCAACCCCTCCACCCGCACCCTCGAAGTCACCGCCTCCACCTTCGCCACCCTCAACGAGATGTACGGCAACCGCACGGTCTGCGGGATCGGCCGCGGCGACTCCGCAATGCGGGTGGCCGGCCGGCCGCCCAACACCCTCGCCCGGCTGGGTGAGGCGATCGGCGTCATCCGCGACCTGGCCGAGGGCCGGGAGGCGGAGGTCGGCGGCCACCGCGTCAAGATCCCCTGGATCAAGGGCGGCCGGCTCCCGGTCTGGATGGCCGCATACGGCCCCAAGGCGCTCGCCATGGCGGGCCGGCTGGCCGACGGTTTCATCCTCCAGCTCGCCGATCCCTTCCTCACCGAGTGGATGATCAAAGCCGTACGGCAGGCCGCGGTGGACGCGGGCCGCGACCCGGCCGCCATCACGATCTGTGTCGCCGCCCCCGCCTACGTGGGCGACGACCTCGTCCACGCCCGGGAGCAGTGCCGCTGGTTCGGCGGCATGGTCGGCAACCACGTCGCCGACCTCGTCGCCCGCTACGGCGAGCACTCCGGCATGGTCCCCGAGGAGCTCACCGACTACATCAAGGCCCGCAAGGGCTACGACTACTCCCACCACGGCCGGGCGGACAACCCCGACACCGCCTTCGTGCCGGACGCCATCGTCGACCGCTTCTGCCTGCTGGGCCCGGCCGCCGCCCACATCGACAAGCTGCGGGCGCTCCGGGAACTGGGCGTCGACCAGTTCGCGGTCTACGCCATGCACGACGCCAGGGAATCCACCATCGACGCCTACGGGGCGGACGTCATCCCCGCTCTGCGGCAGTGAGACCGACGCCGCCCCGACGTAACACACCGACCACTGGGATCCCGCCTCCCGTCCGGGATAGCCTGGACGGGAGGCGGTCGCGATGCCTCATCCCCACGACGACCGGGACCCCCAGAACCCGGGCCCCGAGAACCTGGTCGAAGCCGCCCGAGCCGCTGGCGTGACGGACGAGCGCCTGCTGCGCGCCCTCGGCGCGATCCCGCGCGTAGCCTTCGTCCCGGCCACCGGTAAGGCGTCGGCGTACGCGGACGTGCCGATTCCGCTCGCTCATGACCAGGTGACGACCCAGCCCTCCCTGGTGGCGATGATGGTCGACGCACTCGGCCTGACAGAGGAGGAGCACGTGTTGGAGGTCGGCAGCGGTCTCGGCTTCCAGACGGCGCTGCTGGCCCGCCTCGCGGCGTACGTCGTCGGCGTCGAGCGGTGGGCGGACCTGGCCGAGGGGGCTCGGGCCAACCTCGCCCGGCAGGGCATACGCAACGCCGAGATCGTCGTCGGCGACGGCACCCTGGGCGCACCGGACCGGGCTCCATTCGATGCGATCGTGGTGTCTGCCGCCTTCCCGGAGGTGCCGCCGCCGTTGATCGCACAGCTGCGGGCCGGTGGTCGCCTGGTACAGCCGATCGGGCCCGGCGGCCAGGAGTGGGTGGAGCTGTACGAGCGGACGCACCTGGGAGAGGGGCTCGTGCGCCGCCGGACCGTCGTTCTGGCTCACTTCGTCCGGCTCTTCGGGGAGTACGGGTACTCCCCGACGGAACGATCACCGACGAGCCCGTCCCCGAGGCCCCCGTTCGAGGACACTGACTGACGCGGTGGTGACATGGTGATGGCGTGGTGACCGTTCTCGGCGTCGACGCATGCCCGGGCGGTTGGCTGGCGGTCGAGCTCCGCGACGGCCGCTTCGCCCAGGCACGGGTCGTCACCGCCCTACGCTCCCTCCCGCCCGATGCCGCGGCCGGCGGCGTCGAGGCCGTGGCCGTGGACATGCCGCTGGGGCTCCTCGAAACCGGGTGGCGGCGCGCGGACACCGAGGCGGCGGCCCTTCTGGGACCGCGCAGGGGCAGTGTCTTCCGGGTGCCGCCGCGCGCGGTGTGGCAGGAGGAGACGTACGACGAGGCGCAGCGCCGCTGCCGCGAACTCACCGGGGCCGGGCTGAGCCGCCAGAGCTGGGGGCTGGCGCCCAAACTCCGTGAGGCGAACGCCTGCTTGGCGGCACCCGGGGCCGACCGGCTCTTCGAAGTCCACCCGGAAGTGTCGTTCCGGGCCCTGGCGGGCGGGACGGCGCTGCTTGCCCGCAAGAAGAGCTGGGCGGGACAGATGGCGCGGCGCTCGCTCCTCGCCGCAGCCGGGATCGTCCTCCCGGACGACCTGGGGGACGCGGGACGCACCCCGCCGGACGACGTACTGGACGCGGCCGCCGCCGCGTGGACGGCCCACCGGATGGCCCTCGGCCGCGCGCACCCCCTCCCGGATCCGCCCGAGCGCGATGCCGACGGGCGCCAGGTCGCCATCTGGTATTGACACCGACCTTCGCTGACCTTCCTGGCGTGCATCTCGTCGGTGAAGCCCGCGGGCGTCAGCGCCCCGGCCCCAGCGGCCATCCAGGAGCCGTGGGGGCCCGGCAACTGGGCAGCGACGCCCAGGAGCAGCACAGTGGCGCCGGCCATCGGCAGGGTCGGGACGTCAGGGAGACGGTGCACCTTCCGGTCGATCAACGCGAGCGTCACGGATCCCGGCCCGTAGGGGCGGCCGCATCCGGCGACGGTGCACCGCGGCACGCCGAGGCGGCCCGCGCCCTTGTGGGGCTGGTGGGCATCCTGCTCTGGCCGGATAGGTACACCGGCTTCCGTGCCGCCCTGCGATCATGTGTGCATGGACACGGGGGGATCAACTCATGGCCGCCGCATGCCGATGGTCTCTCGGCGGCGTCGGGTCAGTTCCGCTCTCCTCACGGTGGCGGCGGTGCTGGCCGTGCTCGTCGCGTTGGCCGTAGTGGTCGTGGTGCTCCCGGGACTGGTGGTCGAGCGCGATCTCGGCGGGGCCAGGATCTCGGCCGCCGAACGGCTCGGAGCTGTGAACGACGTACGCACGACGCTCGTGCAGGCGGCCGGTGGCGCTGTCGTCCTCTTCGGCGCGTACGCCACCTGGCGGCAGTTGAGGGTTAGTCAGGAGGGATTGAACGCCACCCGAGAGGGGCACATCACCGACCGCTTCAGCCGGGCGGTCGACCAGCTCGGCAGCGAGAACACGGACGTGCGGATCGGCGGCCTCTACGCACTGTGGCGGATCGCGGACCATTCGGCTCACGACCGTGAGGCGGTCATCTCGATCATGGCCGCGTTTCTCCGGTCTCACCTGCCATGGTCTCCGCAAGGGCAGGACTCCCCGGCGGCGGAAGCCTCCATCAACTCCGTGCCTCCGCTGGAGACCCGTGCCCCGGATGCCCAGGTGGCACTCACCGGCCTCGGGGTCCTGTGCCAGGAACGCCACCCCGACTGGCTCAACGTCAGTTACACCGACCTGCGTCGGGCCGACTGCGACGGACTGTGGCTGCACCACATCAACTTCGACGGGGCCTGCCTGGAAGCGGCGAGCATTTACCAGGTCAACCTGACCAAGGCATCGCTGATCGCGGCCAATATGCGGCACGCGGAGCTCGGGACGTCGATTCTCCACCAGAGCCGCTGCATCGAAGCCGACCTGCGCGGCGCTCGCATGGTCAGGGCCGACCTCAGCGACGCCGACTTCTCCGACGCCGACCTGCGGGAGGCGAATCTGCGCAAGGCGCGGGGCCATGGCACCAAGTTCACCGGCGCGGATCTGAGACTGGCTGATCTCCGAGGAACCGACCTCACTGGTGCCGACCTGACACGGGCGAAGCTGGAAGGTGCACTGGCGAGCGACGTCACCGTCTGGCCGGCGGACTTCGACATTCAGGCGGCAGGCGTCGTCATGGTCGAGGATCCCGGGGCCGAGCCGAGCATCCTGCTGCCGGCCGCCGCGATCGCGAGGAACGTCCCGCCCCTGCGTTCGGCTTGATGCTCCGATCGGCGGGGTCCGTCAGGCGGCTGCTCCGAGGGGGCGTCCGCCCCAGCGAATGCCTTTCTCACTGCGGATGCGGATGCGGATGTTGGCGCGTTGGCGTCGCTGGGTCGGCCAGGACCTCGGGGGCGAGTTCGAGGACCGACCCTCGGGTACAACGTAGCGAGACAGTGAGCCGCGCTGTCACCGACCCATTGGCAGAATCGTGAACGACCCATTGACCGACCCGCAGTTCTTCACCGACCCCTACCCCACCTACGCCCGGTTGCGCGGCACGGCTCCCGTGCACGAGGTGCCCACCGGATCCGAGGGGCGCTGCAGCTACCTGATCACCGGCTACGCGGAGGCTCGGGAGGCGTTCGCCGATCCCCGGCTGTCGAAGGACACCGCGCGTTTCTTCGCTGCTCGGCCGTCGGGGCGCAACCTGCACCCCGCGGTTGCCCAGAACATGCTGGCCACCGACCCGCCGCGGCACACGAGGCTGCGGCGGGTGGCGGCGAGGGCGTTCCCCAAGGGGGTCGTCGAACGTCTCCGTCCGTACATCACCAAAGTGGTGGGCGACCTGCTCGACGCATGGGAGCCGGGCGGGGAGGCAGATCTGGTGGCTGACGTCGCCGTCCCTCTGCCCGTCACGGTGATCTGCCAGATGCTGGGCGTGCCCGAGGACGACCGCACGCCGGTGTCCCAGTGGTCGAACGAGCTGTTCACCGCCGGACAGCACCAACGGATCGACGCCGCTTCCCACGCCCTCGCCACCTACATGACCGAACTCGTCGTGTCGAAGCAGAAGAGTCCCGACGACAGCCTCCTGCACGACCTCATCAGGCACAGTGGTGACGACGGCCCCCTCACCCAGGACGAAGTCGTCTCGCTGGCTGTGCTCCTGGTGGTGGCCGGCCACGAGACTACGACCAACCTCATCGGTAACGCCGCCTTGGCGCTTCTTCAGCACCCGGCCTCGCTCGCACAACTGCGCGTCGACCCGGGGCTGATGAGCACCGCGCTCGACGAACTGCTGCGCTTCGACTCACCTCTGAACATCGCCACCTTCCGCTACAGCACCGAACCGCTCACCCTGGGCGGTACCAAGATCCCCGCCGGCGTGCCTGTACTCATCGCCCTGGGGGCCGCCAACCGTGACCCTGCGCTTCACCGACCCCGATGAACTCGACCTCGGCCGCGACGCCAACGCCCACCTGGCCTTCGGCCACGGCATCCACCGGTGCCTGGGGGCGCCGCTCGCCCGAGCCGAGGCGGAGATCGCACTCCGAGCGATCATCGAACGCTTCCCCGGCATCCGCCTCGCCGCCCATACCGAGGATCTGGAATGGCGGCAAACGCGCCTGCTGCGCGGCCTCAAAGCCCTACCGGTCACCCTGTAGCCGGGCCCACGTCGGCACCGCGTGAACGGTGGCTCTGGATCACCCCCTGAGGGCCTTCATCGGTCTGAACTGGCGTGGCTGTGCTTCGGGGCGTCATTGTCCGGGGAGGCCCTTCCTCAACTGCACCCCGAAGGCTTGTGCGTCAAGATTCACCGCTTGAAATCCCCGCTGGTCGACCGTCGCCAACCTCGTACACGGGCCGAGCCACTGGGCCTCGCAGCAGCCACGACGCCAGGGAATCCACCATCGACGCCTACGGGGCGGACATCATCCCCGCGTTCGCCGACTGAACGGGCGTGGGTGCGGAGCCTGCCGCCCCGTCTTCTTCTGGGCGCAGCTGACGGATCCCGAACTGCGGCGGATGGCGGCTGTGACCAGGAAGCACCACTACGACCGCGGCCACTCCACATCGCCGGTGGCCCGGACGCTTCTTCGCACGCAAGCCGGGCTCCTTGGGAGCCCGGCTTGCCGCGGCGGAAGAACGCCGCTGGAGCGATCAGTCGTCTTTCACGCGACCAGGGCCCGGCCCTGACCCATCGGGCACGCCCTAGGCCAGGTCGAACGCCTTCACGCCCGACAGCAGCGGAATGAGTGCGTAACGGCCGTCTCCCGTACCGCAGTTCGGTCGGCTGTCCGCGGTGGTGGCGATGTTCGTTCCGGCCAGGAAGCGTCCGTCGCTGCTCGGCACCACCGTCGAGAAGTGGTTGGCGGCTCCGTCCCAGTAGTACATGCACTGGTGCAGGTTCACGTAGCGCCCCGTGGTCAGGTCGAGCGTCTTGACTCCCGACAGGATGGGGACGAGTTGGTAGTTGCCGTCCCCGGCGCCGCAGTTCGGCCGGCTGTCCGCGGTGGCGGAGACGTTCGTTCCCGCCAGGAAGCGTCCGTCGCTGCTTGCCACCACCGTCGAGAAGTGGTTGGTGGCCGAGGCCGAGTAGTACATGCACTGGTGCACGTTCAGGTAGCGCCCGGCTCGCAGGTCGAGCGGCCTGACCCCGGACAGGATCGGCACGAGCCCGTAGTTGCCGTCCCCGGCGCCGCAGTTCGGCCGGCTGTCCGCGGTGGCGGACGCATTGCTCCCGGCCAGGAAGCGTCCGTCGCTGCTCGGCACCACCGTGGTGAAGTGGTTGGTGGCCGAGGGCGAGTAGTACATGCACTGGTGCAGGTTGAGGTACCTGGCGGCGACCTGCCCGGGTCCACGGGCGTGGGCCGTGCCCGGCGCGAGCAGCAGGGCTGCGGTGCTGAGCGTGGCTGCGAGGGCAGCCAGCCACGGCTTGAAGCGACCTTTCCGACGCACGGTGTTCCCCCTCTCCAAAGCTCCTTCCGGTAAGGAGCAGGGAAAAGCAGAGCACGGAGCGGTGTGCCGGGAATGGCATGTGTCATCCAATCCACCCGAAGGTGGGTAGTGCGTACGAGCGTCGATGGCGGTCCGGACCCCGTACGGGCGCCGAGGCCGTCGGGGCGCCGCCGCGTCCGGTCAGAGGGTGCCGGTGGTCGTCGGTACGGTGCCGACGGCGATGACGTTGCCCTCGCTGATGTAGCCGGACGGGTCCTGGAGCGGGTTGGCCGCGCCGTCGGGGACCAGGAACGCCTGCCAGTCGCCGCCGAGGCCGGCGTCGGCGGCCTGCCGGGCGATGCGGGCGCACGCGAGGCCGTAGAACCGCCGCACGGCCGGGTCCATGGGGGCGTAGTGCTCCATCACGACGGTGCGCTGCCGTACCCCTTGCAGTCCCGCCTCGGCCAGCCATCGGTAGAGGTCGCGCGCCCGCAGGAGTTGGCGGGCGTAACCGGGGGTCCGTGCGGCCGCGCGGAAGAAGTCGGTGAAGAGGAAGGGGTCGGCCCCGGGGCGTGCCGTGATCAGGCTAGCGTCGAGGTCCTTGACGGCGACGACCCCGCCCGGGCGGACGACGCGGCGGAACTCCCGCAGTGCGCTGAGCAGTTCGCCGTCGTTCAGGTACTGGGTGGTGTTCGCGCACCAGACGGCGTCGAACGTCCCGTCCTCGTAGGGAAGGTCGAGGATGTCGCCCTGCCGGACGTCGGCCGGAGGGGCGAAGGAGCCGTCCCGTGTCCGCTCGGCGGCCCGCGCGGCGTTCTCCTCGGCCAGGTCGATCGCCGACACGCGGCCGGCGGCCCCGACCCGGTCGGCCAGCAGGGGGAGGAAGGACCCGCTGCCGCAGCCCGCGTCCAGCACATGCCAGCCCGCCTCGATGCCCGCCTCGTCCAGGGCCTGGCGGTAGTACGGAGCGCAGGCCGCGAAGTGCGCCTCGACGATGTCGTTGCGGGTGAATCCCAGGCCGGTGGAGGAGGCGTAGCCCCAGGACTCGTGGTCGTCGCTCAGCATGCGTCCGCTCCGTTCCGCTCCGCCGCACCGACGGTGTCGAGCAGCTCCACGAGGGCGTCCGTGGTGCGCTGCGGTGCCTCCACCGGCGGCAGGTGGCCGGCTCGGGGGACGGTGACGAGTCGTCCCTGTGGCAGCGTCGAGGCCAGCTGCCGTGCCTCGTCGAGGGAGACCAGCTCGTCCTCCTCGCCGGCGACGACCAGGGCGGGCACGTGGGCCGTCCGCAGGTCGTCCACGGCGCCCGGACGGGCCGCGATGGCGCGCTGCGCCCAGGCGACGGCTTCCGGGGCCGCGGCCGCGGCCAGGGACACCACCCGGGCGACCGTGTCCGGCGATGCGGAGCGGGTGGTGGCCCCGAGCAGCATCGGAGTGGTGCGGGCGACGAGCCGGTCCCGCTGGGCATCGTCGAGGATCAGTTCGGCGAACCCTCTCCGCTGGGCGGCGCCCTGCGCGGTGTCCGCGGTCCCCCTGGTGGACAGCAGGCCCAGGCCGAGGACGCGGGCGCGGTGGCGGCGCAGGAAGGCCATCGCCACATAGCCGCCCATGGAGCTGCCGACCACGATGGCGCGGGCCGTTCCCCGCTGGTCCATCCGGCGGGCGAGGTCATCGGCCACCAGGTCGAGCGAGGGCGGATCCGCGCCCAGGGGTGTGCCACCGAAGCCGCGCTGGTCGAAGGTGAGCACCGGGTGCCCGCGCGCGCGGAGCCGGCGCGCCTGTGCGTCCCACATCGAGGAGTCGAGCGGGAGGGCGTGGAGCAGGACGACAGGGGGTCTGTTCGCCGGGGTCATCGTCGGGCACTCCGTTCGGCGTCGGTGATGAACTGACTTACAGCGGTGGGGAGTTGTGCGTCGCGGCGCCAGGCGAGGGAGACCGGGGCCGGTGGCAGGTCGTGGAGCGGGACGGCCCGGATGTGCGGGGGAAGGACGTCCTCGAGGGACCGGAAGGACAGGTGCACGGCGGCGGAGCGGGCGAGGAGGTCCACCATCTCCTCCACCGTGGTCATGGGACGGACCCGGCGGACCGGGCGGCCGCCGGGGGTGCGCGGCGGCACGACCTGGTCCCAGACGTACGGGGGGAAGTCGCCGGGGCAGCTGAAGGTGTCGTAGTCGGCGGCCTCCTCGACCGACACGGTCGCGCGGGTCGCCAGGGGGTGGTGCGCGCCGAGGATCAGGGCCCGGTCGTCGAAGGACACGGGGTCGCTGAAGGCGAGGTCCGGTTCCCGCAGCGCGTATTTGACGAGCAGTACGTCCATCTCGTCGGCGCGCAGCGGCCCGAACGGGTCGGCCACGTCGTAGGGGACGAACTCCACGTCCCGCTGGTCGCGGCCCGCGGCGGCGACCAGCTCGGCGGCCGGCCGCGGTGAGCCGTGCACGCCGAGGCGGACGGGGCGGCGCGCGGCGCCGGTGTCATGGGGAGAGGGCAACGCGGGTCTCCTCGGTCAGTCCGGCGTACGCCTGGAGCGCGTCCGGACGGTGGGTGTCGGTGTCGATCCGCAGGGCCGCGAACGGCTTGCCGACCCCGGCCAGCCGCGGCACCGCCCGCACGGTCAGCCGGTCCCCGCCGGCGATCAGCCCGTCCATGACCGCCTCGGCGAGCAGATGGTTGAGCTGGACGAGCACCGTGGCGACGGTGGCCCCGGCCGTGGCGACGTACACGTCGCGGTGGACCGGCGCCCGCCCGCCCGGGACCGCGGCGGGGACGTCGACGGTCATCGGCCGCCAGGCGTTCAGCGGCTGCGGGCCGCTGAACGCCTTGAGCAGCCTGCGGAGGGTGGCCGTGGCGCCGTCCGGGGCGGGACGGGTCCAGGCGACCGCGCCGTCGTCGCCGATGTGGCCGAAGGCGAAGCGTTCCCGGAGGTTGTCGGGCCGGCCGGACAGGTAGACGGTGCGGGTGAACGAGCGTCGCCAGGCCGCGCTCTCGTCCGCCGGCAGGCCGAGCGCGAAGCGGCAGGTCTCGCGCACCCAGTTCCGCAGGTCGAAGCGGCCGACGACGCAGACGACCAGGGCCCCGTCGGAACCGTCCGGTCCGTCCAGGGCGGCGATCCGGCCCTTCGCCGCGCGCAGGGCCCGTGGGCTGGACAGGTCCAGGTGCCCGGAGAGCTCGGGCCGGGCCGTGCGCAGGCGCTGCGCGGCCACGCCGAGCAGGAGTTCGGGGGAGAGGGGCATCGGGTCTCCTTCGTGGATACCCGCGGCTTCAGCCGAGGGCGGGTGGGGGTACCTGCCGCTTGCGGGGGAGGAACGAAGCTCCTGCGGAGCAGGGCATAGATAGCCGGCCGCCGCCGGGCGATCCGGCGTTCGCCCGCGACGGGGAGAGCGGGTCCACCGTGATCGGGTGCTCTCAACTGTCAGTCCTCCCAGGTGGGTTCGGATGCATGACGGCGGAAGCGATCACGGCGGAGGATGCGGGGCATGCCCGCTGCACGTACCGCCTGCGGGTCGCAGGCGACGTGAGCTGGGAATCCCCCTCGCTTACGAGCGGGGGAGTCAAAGGAACACCGTGGACAGGAGTGCGCGGTCGGGGGCGGGGCCCTTCTTGCCGAGCAGGGACGAGGTCAGCCGGTAGGGGTCGACATAGGTGTGGTCGCGGCGGTGGCGGGCCAGGGCGGCCGGCACGTCGGGCGGGCCGTCGCCCCGCGCGGCCGGCTGCGACCGGTCGAGCAGCCGCTCGGCACGCAGCAGGCACTGCCGCAGGAGGTCGTGCCGGAACGACTGCGCCTGCCCCGGCCCCAGGGTCGCGATGAAGTACAGCCGTATGCCCAGGCGCCGTACCGCGGGTTCGTGGTCGTCGCCCACGGCCCGCAGCAGTGCGTCCACCGTGTAGGCGTGCCAGCCGCCGTGCCGGGCCGAGGTGATCTTCCCGTCGAGGGGTACCCGGCCGACCGGCACCCGGTGGACGGTCCGGCCCGGCCCGGCGAGCACCCGCTGCAACAGCTGGTAGTCGGGGTCGAGTTCGCGGTCGTAGAGCAACACGACCTCGTCGTGGTGGGGGACCAGCGGCAGCAGCTCGCGCAGCGCGCAGGCCAGGTAGTTGGGGCGCCCGTCGGGGGAGACGATCTGGCGCAGCGGCAGGCCGAACCGCGTCGCGTCGAGGTAGACGGGGCCGCCGCAGTCCCGCTGGTCCAACCCCGCGCCCGCGGAGACCAGCCGGCCGATCATCTCCTCGAGCCCGAGGCCGGGCGGCTGGTGCCGCTCCAGCCCCGGGTCGTGCAGCCCGAGCCGGGCGTAGTGGCCGGCCCACAGGCGCAGCACGCGCGCACTGGCGGGGTGCACCCAGCCGCCGCTCTCGACGGCCTCCTCATAGGGGCGCAGGTCCTCGGCCGGGGGACGGCCGGCCTCGGCCCGGTAGCGGACGTAGAGCTCCCCGATCTCCTCCTCGGTCAGCGTGGAGTAGTCGGTGTCGCCGCCCGTGCGGTCCAGGAACTCCCAGAAGCCCAGGGTCTGTTCGGTGGGGTGATAGGTGGTGTGGCTGTAGCGGTAGGTCACGTCGGCCAGTTGCGCGGTGGCCCGGAACATCACGTCGGTCCACAGCAGCCCTTTGAGGTGGCTGGGGGTGAGCGGCTTGGCGGGGGTGACGGTGATCGGCGCCAGGAGCACGGTCGGGCGGCGGGTCACCGCTGCGCTCCTCGCCCGGTGGCCATGGCGTCCAGCAGTTCCTCCCGGGTCGGCGGCAGCGGCCCGGCCGGTCCGGCGACGGGGCGGGCCCGGTGCACCCGCGCCCGGAAGCCGGGGTCGTCGAAGACCTCGGCGGGGGTGGAGAGGGTCATCAGCATGCGGGTGAGACCGCGCCACACGGTGGGGTCTGAGGCGGCGGCGGTCGCGATCGCCGCCATGGACGGCCGGCCGGTGGTGTCGGCGGTGGCCTGCGCAGGCGGTGGGGTCCCGTCGGCCGCCGCCCGCCACAGGGCGATACGCGCCAGGCCGTCTTGGGCAGCCTGCGCGTACCAGGGGCCGAACAGCTCCTCGGCGAGGTGGGCGGCCCGTTCGCTCTGTGCCGTGCCGACGGCCGGCCGGGAGTCCAGCAGGTCCGCCAGGGCGAAGGCGTGGGCGAAGGCGAGGGACACACCGCGTCCGTAGAGCGGGTCGGTGACACAGGCGGCGTCCGCGACCGGGAACAGCCCGGCCACCGGCTGCTGCCGGGCGGTGGCGGTGCCGCGCAGGATGTTCGGCGCGACGGTGATCGCGCGCACGGGGGTGAGCGGTACGGCGACCCCGTCGGCCAGCCAGGGCCCCAGGTACGGGGACAGCCGGGCGGCGGCGGTGAAGGCGTCGGACGAGGGGAGCCCCCGCGTCGCCGGATCTTTGGCGAGCAGTCCCAGCGACACGGCGAACACGTCGCCGTCGGCGGGGTGCAGCACGGCGGCGTAGTGGCCGTGGATCCCGCCGGCCGCGTTGCCCCGGTTGAGCGGTCCGGGCCGTCCGGGGCCGGTCAACCGGTAGAAGCGCGTGACGACGCGCACCGCCGTCGGGCTGGTCAGGTCCTCGGCAAGGGGGATGCCGGCGGCGTCGAGCCAGGACCGGGACGCGGCCTTGCGGCCGGAGGCGTCGACGACCACCCGGGCGGGGAGGTGCTCTCCCCGGTCGGTGACCACGCCGGCGACCGCGCGCCCGGACGGAGCCAGCAGCAGACCGCGGACCGTGGTTCCGTAACCGATCTCGATGCCGGCGGTGGCGCGCACCGCGCGGTGCAGCACCAGTTCCAGCACGGGGCGGCGCATGGCGAGCGCGACCAGTTGGTCGTCGGCCGGCTCCCGGACGCGGTCCGGTGCCGTGCGGGGCGCGGCGGCCGTGAGGTCGAGCGTGTGGCCGCCCTCCTCCCGCAAGGCGTCGAGCAGGCCCGGCAGCCGCTCGGCCAGCACCCGCATGCCCAGGGAGGTCAGGACGTGGGCGTGGGCGCTCTGCGGCACGGTGGGCCGCCGCCACACCTCGGCGGCCTTGGCGGCCGGCCCCTCCGGCGGCGGGCCGGACCGCTCCAGGATCCGCACGCGGTAGCCGTGCTCGCGCAGTGCCAGTGCCGTGGCGAGGCCGGCGATACCGGCCCCCGCTATGAGCACGGCGGGCGTGGTCAACGCCGCCGCCCGTGGACGAAGAACACCCGGCGGACGTCCCTGACGTCCCGCTCGGGCACCGGGTCCGGCCACCGGCCGAAGTCCGCCTCCGGCTCCCCGGGCTGTACCGCGCGGACCTCGTACCCGTAGCGGTCGAAGAGCGCCTCGGGCTCGTCGCTGCCGAACAGCCAGGGGCAGCCCCACCCGGCGAAGACGTTCAGCAGCCCCTGCATGTGGGGCAGGGTGAGGGCCGCCGCGTTGACGATGTCGGCGGCGATGCGGCTGCCGGGCGCGGTGAGGGCGGCGACCCGCTCCAGCATGCGGTGCGCGTCCGGCTCGGGGATGTAGTAGAGCAGCCCCTCCAGCAGCCAGGTGGACGGCAGGGCCGGGTCGTAGCCGGCCGCGACCAGGCGGCTCTCCCAGTCCTCGGCGGTGAGGTCGACGGCGACGGTGCGGTGGGCGACCCGTGGCGCGACGCCCCGCAGCCGTTGCTCCTTGAACGCCAGCACGGCCGGCCGGTCGACCTCGAAGTAGCGGATGCGGTCGGGCCACGGCAGCCGGTAGGCCCGGGAGTCCATACCGGCCGGGGCCAGCACGATCTGGGTCGTCTCCGCTTCCTGCGCGGCCTTCTGGAGGAAGTCGTCGAAGAACCGGGTGCGGATCGCGTTGTAGTCGGGGGTGCTGGGAAGGGTGCGCGGCCGGTCGGGTGGGAAGGTCGCGGCACGGACCTCGGCGAGCAGTCCTTCACCCGCCTCGCCCACGAGCCGGGCGGCGTAGGGGTCCTCGTACAGCCGGTCCGCGCGGCGGGTCTCCGCGGCGCGCAGGGCCGCGGTGAGCAGAGCCGTGCGCTCCACGGCGTTCAGCAGGTCGGTCATGCCGGTTCTTCCCCGTCCGTCGTGGTGTGGGTCAGGCGCTGCCAGAGTGCGTCGTCCTGCCGGAACATCCGGTCCTTGACCTGGGTCGGGCGGATGCCGCCGGCCACGGCCGTGTGCCAGTCGCGGTGGAAGGCGTCGCGGTCGAGGTGGCGCAGGACGGGTGCGTCGAGCCGGCCGTCGGCCCGCGCCCGCCCGTAGTCCGCGGACTCCGCGGTGAGGCCCTGGTCGAGCAGCGCGGCGAAGCGTGCGTTCTCCGCCGCGCTCCAGGGCGTGGTGGCGGCCAGGGCGAAGGTGTAGCGCACCGCCGCGCCGGCCGACGCCTCCACACGGCAGGCGACATTGCGCAGTTGCAGGCCGGTGGCTCCCAGCGCGCGGTGCAGCGCCCGCACGACCTGGGCGTCGCGCAGCCGCTCCCCGGCCGCGTCGGAGCGGGTGTTGCGGCCGGCGTACTCCAGCCGCGGCACCCCGCGCACCCGGTCGACGACGCGCACCACATCACCGCCCGCGTAGCGGTACAGACCGCCGACGTGGCTGAAGACCACGTGGTAGTCACGGCCCGCTTCGAGTTCGTGCGGCAGCAGGGTCGGTGTGCCGGGCAGCAGGTCGTCGTCGGCGGGCACGAACTCGTAGACCGACGCGGACACCACCAGGCTCCCCGCCGAGCCGTGCCGGTCCAGCGCCACACCCGACGGCCCCTCCGACGCGGCCACCGGCGCCGGCAGCGCGGTGACGCCGGTCCCGAACTCCTCCCGCAGCGCGGGCATGTAGAGCGACGCCACTCCGGTCGTCCAGCAGAACAGGGCACGCAGCCGCGGCCACACATGGGCCGGGCGGACCACCCCGAAGTACTCCGCCAGCCGCTCCAGTTCGCGGGCGCGTTCCGGGTCGGGAGCCCGGTGGGCCACCCCGCCCAGGGTGCCGTCGCGCACCTCCCGCACGATCCTGGGCCACCACAGGTTCAGCTGGTACGGGACGGCGGCGATCATCGCCGGGTTGATGCCGATCAGGCAGCGCACATCGCTCTGGACCGCGAGCCGGAGCCGCAGATACATCTTCTGGAGGTGGTCGTCGGGAGCGACGTCGACCGGCAGGGCCGCCCAGGGCGCTCCGGTGCCGGGTTCGGCCGAGAGCGGTTCGCCGAACATCTCGCCGAAGTCCACCTGGCTGGCGCCCACATGGGGCCGCCCGTCCGCCGTGGTGGGCGGGGCCGTCAGCGGGTCGTGCTTGAGGTTGAGCACGGCGTCCGGCCGGCTCAGCACCTCCGGGAAGTGCTCCAGCAGCGGTGCCCAGGCCGCGTAGTAGAACGGGAAGAAGGTGGTGCGCATGAAGCGCCGGGTGACCGGGATCTTCTTGTGCGCTCCGGTGCTGCCGCTGCTGGTGAAGTACACGACGGCCGGGTCCGCCGACAGCACATCGGTCTCGCCCGCCGCCATGCGGTCGATGTAGGGGGCGTGCGCGGCGTAGTCCTGGAGGGGAACGGCCCTGCGGTACTCGTCGATCGTCCGTATGCCGGCGAATCCGTGGCGCCTGCCGAACTCCGTTCCGGCGTTGAAGTCCAACAGGTCCGCAAGGACCCGCTGCTGCTCCTGCCGCAGGTCGGCGAGCGACGCCGTCAGACGGTCCCGTTCCGCGAACACCCGCGCCCGGTACCGTTCGGTGTGGCCCGGGGTGTCCCATGATCCGGCCGTGTTCACCGGGACAGCACCTCCAGCACCTTCTCCGCGGTACCCGCCACGCTGTCCTGCTCGTCGAGCATCTCCACCGGCAACTGCCGCACCTCTTCCAGCATCAGTTTCCGGAGCTGCTTCTGGTAGCTCTCGAAGCCGCCCCACACGGGGCGCGTTCCGAAGTACTCCAGGGGATTGAGCCGCGCCCCGTTCGCGCTGCGCCGCCACGCGGACTCCGGCGCGACATCGAGGTAGAGGACTCCGCGCGGCTGTGGGAAGGACCGCCACCACGAGAACAGCGGACCGGCCCGCACACCGGCCAGCCGGCACTTCGCCAGGATCTTGTAGTAGTAGGAGTCCATCAGCAGCGGGGTGCCGGGGTCCTGGGCCGCCATCTGGTCCCGCAGATGAACCACGGCGGTCTGCAGCAGACTCGCCAGGAAGTCCGCCGAGTACGCGCCGCCCAGTTCGGGCAGCACGTCCTCGACCACATTGCGGCGCAACTGCGTGATCAGCGCGTACTTCTCGGCGGTGAGCTCCTGGTCCGTGGACAGGGTCCGCCACGCCGGCGCCCGCTTGGCGACCTCCGCCAGGACCGACGACTTCCCGGCGCCGTCCGGCCCCAGCAGAACGAAGAACTGGTGGTCCGTCATGGCGGCCTACCTCTCCGCCAGGGCCCTGAGGCGTGTGCGGTCGACCTTGCCGTTGCCGTTGAGCGGCAGCTTCGGCAGCAGCAGGCAGCGGCGCGGGACCTTGAACGGTTCGATCTGCTGCCGCATCCGCTCCAGCACCTCCTCCTGGGACAGGTCGGTGACGGCGACGAGCACGGAGGGGGTGCCGTCCGCCGGTGGCAGTACGGCGGCGGCCGTGACCTCCGGGATGCGCAGGGCGGCGGCCTCCACCTCGGTGCAGCTGACGCGGAACCCCCGCTCCTTGTAGAGGTCGTCGCGACGGCCGGAGAAGTAGAGGTAGCCGTCCGCGTCGAGGTGCCCGTAGTCCCCGGTGCGCAGTTCGGGGAAGAGTCCCTCGCGCCGCCAGAAGCGCTGGGCGGTCAGTTCCGGGCGGCGCCAGTAGCCGGCCATGACGTGCGGGCCGCGCACGGCGATCTGCCCGATGTCGCCCGGCGGGAGTTCCGCGCCCTGGTCGTCGAGGATGACGATCTCCGTGCCGCGCAGCGCCCGGCCGCAGGAGCCGGGCCGCTTCAGATCGCCGTCCGGCTCCATGATCGCCGCACGTTTGCACTCGGTCAGCCCGTACATGACCTGGATGCGCAGCGCGGGCAGGCGCTCGCGCAGCTCGGCCATGGTGCGGGCGGGCAGCTCCGCGCCGGTGTTCGTCAGCAGCCGCAGCCTGGGCAGTGGCGTACCCGGGGCGCGTTTGGCCAGCCAGGCGAGGGTGCCGGAGACGGACGGGACGCCCGCCAGCACCGTGGCGCCGCTGCGCTGGAGGCCGCGCAGCAGCGGCGGGCCGGCCTCGGCGGTGGTCGCCAGCCGCAGCGCCGCGCCGCTGAGGGCGGCCAGGAAGAGCTGGTAGAGGCCGTAGTCGAAGGACAGCGGCAGCGGGCAGTAGACGATGTCGTCGGAGCGCAGGTTCAGTTCGGCCTGGATGGCCCGCATGGCGAACAGCATCTGCTGGTGCGTGCCGACCACGGCCTTGGGCAGCGAGGTGGTACCGGACGTGTAGATCAGGCAGGCCGGGTCGGTGGTGAGGGTGCCCGGGTCCGGTATCTCGCCGGGGGCGTCGCCGGACCGCAGCTCCGTCGCGCGCAGGCTCGGCACGTCCCGCTCGTGCGCGGTCCGACGCGCCGCCTCGTCGTCGGTGACCAGGAGAGTGGCCTCGGCGTCGTCGAGGACGTGGACGAGCGGCGCGCCGCGTACGTCCTCGTGGAGCACGCTGAAGACCGCGCCCAGGCGGGAGGCGGCGTACACCGCGGCGGCCACCGCATGCCCGTCCTCGGCGGAGACCAGGACCCGCGAGCCCCGCCGCACGCCGTGGGCGCGCAGGACGCTCGCGGCCGAGATGCTGGCCGCGGCGAGTTCCCGGTAGGTGAGGGTGGTCTCCTGCCGGACGACGGCGGGCGCGTCGGGGCGGTCGAGGGCGGCGGCGTCGAGGATGTCGTGGAGGAGGACCGGTGTGGGGGTCGGTGCCGGTGTCATCGCTGCTGCTCCTTCCGGGACGAGGCCGCGCCCATCGGCACGACGGTCGTGGCGGTCGCCCGGCAGACGAGTTCGGGTGTGGCGAGCAGCCGGGCGGCGCTGACCCGGTCGGCTCCGCCGGCGGCGATCACCCGGTGCGCCTCCAGGGCGACGACGCGGCGCAGCCGGGTCCGCCGGACCAGGCGCGCGGTCGCCTCCAGGTAGTCGCCCGGGTGGACGGGGGCGGTGAAGCGGACGTCGGAGTACTGCGACAGCAGCCCTTCGTCGCCGTCCGTCCGCACGGTGATCTCGGTGAGCAGATCTCCGAAGAGCTGCATGATCCGGGCGCCGTCGACCAGGCCGCCGCCGTAGTGGGCGTCGTGCTGCGCCATGCGCACCCGCAGGGACGCGGTGACGGGAGCCTCTTCGGTGGACGTCGGGGCCGGTGGGCCCTCGGGTGTCGTGGACTGCGGTGACATGCCCTCTTCCTTTTGCGGGTGCTGGGTCGCCACGGCGGTGGCCACGACGAGTTCGTCCTTGTGGGCGATGGAGACCCTCATTTCCTGGAGGCGGAGCCGGGCGGCGATCCGCGCGGCCGCGCCGGAGAGGTGGGCCGAGGGCGCCCCGTCGGTGGAGCGCCGTACGGTGACGTGGTGGGGGCGCACTCCGGAGCCGAAGCCGACACCCAGGGCCTTCACCACCGCTTCCTTGGCCGCGAACCGGCCGGCGAGGAACTCCCGGGCCCGGGTGGGGCCGCAGGCCGCCGCATGGTCGAGCTCTTCCGCTGCGAAGGCGTAGGCCCGGAACCAGGGGCGTCGCAGCAGCCGGTCGAGTTCCCCGATCCGCAGCACATCGACGCCGGTCAGCACGGTGCCGCTCCGTCCCCGGCAAAGCCGTCCGGTCCGGTGCCGCGGCCCACCACGGTGCACGACCAGGTGAATCCGCCCCCGCCGGACAGCAGCAGCGCCACCTCCCCGTCGGCGACGAGGGCCTCGTGCTGCACCACCGAGAGGTTGGCGAGGATGTCGCCGCTGCCCAGGTGCCCGGTGCGGGCGCCCGGCCGGTGCACGGTGGCGTGCGGCAACTGCCGCTCCAGGGCGGGCAGATAGGTGCGTTCCAGGGTCGCCGGGCCGAGCCGGGGGAGCAGCACATGCCGCACGCGGCGGTCGCCGGGCGCCAGGCCCGCCTGGGCGAGGGCGGCGGCGATCAGGTCGCCGATGGCGACCGGCGCCAGTTCGGCGAACCGGGCCATGCCGCCCGCCGCGGCGAACGCCTTCTTCGTGCGCCGGACGTCGACCGGGCGGCTGTGCTCCATGGGCGCCGGGCTGAAGGGGTCCTCCCCGCGGTACATGCTCTCCATGTCGGGGGCGGCGCGGACGGTCTGGGCCAGCAGCCGCAGGCCGCGGCCGGAACGGCAGAGCACGGCGGCCGTGGCGCCGTCCCCGTAGGCGACGTGCGAGTCGCTGGTCCAGCGGTCGAAGCCGGGCCGCTGGAAGCGGTCGCCGGTGGTCACCAGCGCGGCCCTGGCCGACGGGTCGGCGCACAGGTGCAGGGCGGCTTCGTGCAGGGCCATGGCCCCGCCGTGACACATCTGCGCGATGCCGACCGGTACCGCGTTGACCGCGCCCACCCCGTCGGCCACGTAGTGGGCCGGTGACCAGAAGTCGTGCCCTTGGTGGTAGGTCCAGCTGTGGAACAGCACATCGACGTCCGCGGGTTCCACCCCGGCCTGCCGCAGGGCCCGCCGTCCGGCCAGTACGGCCATCTCGGGTGCCGCGTGCGCGACGGCGACCGGCACCTCCACCACACCGGACTGCGCCGACTCCGCCGGGGTCAGCACGCCGTCGGACACCTGGGACGCGGCGGACTGCCGGGTGGTGGGCAGCCAGCAGACGGCCGCGTCGATCGTCACGTTCTCGCCGAACCGCATGAGTGGGCTCCTGTGCTCCGGTCGTTCCGCGGAGGGTGGCTTCGCCATTCGGGGATTCGCTGTGTCACTTACGCCACTACAGACCCGGCAGGCCCATCGGTGGATACACCCCGGGCCGTACGTTCCGGTGCATGCGGTGACTTCGGGCCCGCGGTTCGCCTTTTCTCCCGCGGTGGTTTCTGGATGTATCCGGGTGACCGCCCGACGGCTCTGTGTCAGAGAAAGCCGCTCGGCGGGCTCTTTCGGCCCGTCGCAATCAAGGGAAAGGACCATCGAATGGCGCGCACAGCTGCCGAAGTGTGGAAGATCTGGCTGGAAATGTGGAACGAGGACCCAAAGGCGGCACTCAAGATTGTGGGCGACGACTTCCGCGTCCATCTGCCCTCCAAAGCGGCGGTCTTCGACACCTCCGGTATTCGTGACGGAGCGGCGTTGGCCGAATGGGTGGCCGGATTCCGGTCCAAGTTCGCGAGCCTGCGCTACGAGACGGACTTCGGGCCCGTACAGGACGGCGAACTGGCCGTCTGGCGCTGGTACGGAACCGCCGAGTGCCTCGGCCGCACGGGCTGGCCCTCCGACGTGCCCGGCGGGACCATCCACTGGTCGGGGGTGGACATCCTGCGGATCGTCGACGGCCAGGTCACCGAGGCCTGGACGCAGGGCGTGGAGACCGACGAGGTGCCCGGCACCTCCGCGCACCGGGAGCAGCGGTGAACGCACGCGACACCGCACGACCGTCGCGGCCCGCCGCAGAGCTCTGGGAGCAGTGGCTGGGCATCTGGAACGGCCACTACGACAACGCCGCGCGCATCGTCGCCGACAAGGTGACGCTGCACCTGCCCCGTTACGGAATGCCGGACCCGGCCGGCATCACCGACCGTGAGCGGCTGGTCGCCTGGATCGACGCCTTCCGGTCCTCGTACGAGCGGGCCCGGTTCCGCACCGTGCTGGGGCCGTTCGCCGACGACGGCCACCTCATCGGCCGCTGGCGGTTCACCGGCGACTGGCGGTCGGGGCGGCCCGAGGGCGCGAAGGCCGCGCCCGGCACCCCCGTGGAGCAGCAGGGCGTCGACATCCTGCGCCTCGACGCGGCGGGACGGATCGCCGAGTACTGGCTCTCCGACGATCTGCTGGACGTCTATGTGCAGCTCGGGGCACCGCTGCCGGCGCACCGGACGGCGCCGGCCGAGTGAGGAAGCCGGCCGCGAAGGACAACCGCACATGTGCTGAGGAGGGAACCATGCCGGACAACCGGCGCCCCGTCGCCCTGGTCACCGGTGGTACGCGCGGCATCGGCCGGGCCGTCGCCCGCCGGCTCGCCGCGGACGGGTACGACATCGCCTTCTGCGGGCGCGGCGAATCCGCCGGCGAGGCCGGCGAGTTGCTGACCGAGCAGGGTGCCGCCCACTTCTACCAGGCGTGCGACGTGGCGGACGGCGACGAGGTCGGACGCTTCGTGAAGCGGGTCGCGCGGGAGTTCGGCCCGATCGACGTGCTGGTGAACTCGGCCGGCGTCGTCCGGGACCGGAACCTGGTCATGATGCCGTTCGAGGACTGGACCGAGGTCATCGACACGAACCTGACCGGCACATTCCATTTCTGCCGGGCGGTGGGATTTCAGATGGTGCGGCGCCGCACGGGGGCGATCGTCAATATGTCGTCGGTGGCCGGTGTGCACGGCCACGCCGGGCAGGCCAATTACGCGGCATCGAAAGGCGGCGTCAACGCCCTCAGTCGTTCGCTCGCCAAGGAACTGGCCCGGTACGGCGTCCGGGTCAATGCCGTGGCGCCCGGATTCATCGAGAGCGATATGACGGACGAACTCACCGAGCAGGCGAAAGAGCGCGCACTGGCCGGCATTCCGATGGCGCGATTCGGAACGACCGAGGAGGTCGCCGACCTGACCGCGTTTCTGGTGTCGGACCGGGCCGCCTACATCACGGGGCAGGTCCTCCAGATCGACGGCGGCATAAGTTTGTGAAGACACCGGATCCGGGCGCGCCGGAGGAGTCCGACGACAGGGACGCCTACGGATGCGAAGACGAAGCGTGCGAGCCGGCGGACGAGGTGCCTCAGTACCTGGTCGAGTGCGTCGCGAACTGGCCGATATCCGACCGGTAGCCGACGCCGGGTCCTCGACCTGCACCTCCGCCCGTCTCCCCGGCACCACGAGAGCGGGCCGCGCCTTCGGCCACCTGCGTGCACACCGCGGTGGGTGGCCGAAGGCGCGGCCCGGTGGCCGCCCTGACGGCTCTCGGTGCTCCCGCGCCCGAGGCGGCGCCGGTTCACCGCACGGCGGACTCCGCGGACGCGGCGGCCAGTTGCTTGGTCAGCCGCTGCAGCGCCCGGGCCCGCAGCGGGCCGACCGACCCGCGCGCCACCCCCAGCCGGCGGCTCACCTCGTCGTAGCTGCACTCCTCGTCGGCGCTGAGCATGCCCAGCAGCGCCTGGTCCCGGGCCGAGAGCCGGCCGAGGGCGTCGAGGACCTCGTCTCTGCGCTCGCTGGAGAGCACCGCGTTCTCCGGGCCGGAGTCCGGGGCGGTGGGCCGGTCGAAGACCTCCGGCCCGCCCACGGGCACATAACGCAGCGCGCGTTCGCGCTGCTTGAGACTCTCGCGCTTGGCGCAGGTGGTGAGCCAGGCGGCGAAGCGCTCGGGCGACTGCAGGGTGTGCAGCCCCTGGTAGGCGCGCAACCAGGTCTGCTGGAAGACCTCCTCGCAGTCCGTCCTGCTCACCCGGTGCGAGCGGGCGACCGCCCACACCAGAGGCGAGAAGCGTCGCACCAGCGCCCCCCAGGCCGCCTGACTCCCCTCACGGCAGGCCTCGATGAGGTCGGCGGTGGCGAGGGTGGTGGCATCGGACCGCTCCGTCAGCGACGGTGACATGGAATGTCCTTTCACAAGAGGTGGTGGATCGCTGGGGGAGCGCAGCCGCCGCCCGAAGTGCCGTGCTTCGTCGGGACGTCGTCTCACCTGGGATCGGTGCGGACCGCGGCGGCCGCGGGAGCGCGCACCACGAGGCAGCCGACCGAGCCGTCGTGGCCCAGCGCGGTGATCAGCGCCGCCTCGCCGGGCTGGGCACCCGGCTGCCGCCAGGTCTCCACCAGCGCGGCGAGCTGGAGCGGCACCGTCGCGCTGAAGGTCTCGCCCACCGCCCGCCGGACGTCCAGGGCCGACGGGAGGCCGGAGGTCCCCAGCGCCTGGCGCAGGGCGCGCAGTTCGAGGCGGTCGACGCCGACCTGCCCCGTCGCCCCCGGCGCCACGGACCGTACGTCGGCCGGCGCGACCCCGCTGCGCTCCAGTGCCCTGCCGATGCACCCGGCCAGGGCCGCGGTGCGGCGCCCACGGGGCGCGAAGCCCACTTCGGCGGCGAGCACCCGGGCCAGGACCGGCCGGCCCTCGGCGCGGGCCCGCTCCTCCGGCTCGACGACCAGGGCGGCGGCGCCCTCCCCCAGCGGGAAGTCCGGCCGCAGCGCGCCGGAGCGCTGCCAGCCCCAGCCGCTCTGCGCGCTGAGCTCCTCCGCACCGGCCACCAAGAGGCATTCGGCCTGCCCCTGCCGGATGGCGTTGCGCGCGTAGCGCAGCGCCTGGATGCCGGCGAGCGCCCCGCCGGCGACGGTGGCGTTCACGCCGTGCAGTCCGTTGCGGATGGCGACCTGGCCGGCGGCGCAGTTCATCACGGTGTTGGGAAAGAGGCTGGGGTTGACCAGGTAGGGGCGGTCGGCCTGGAGGGTGCGCAGCGAGTACTCGCCGGAGCTGCGCACCGAGCCGGTCGCCGTGCCCATCACCACGCCCGCGCCCGGGCTGACCGTCCCGGGGTACGACGCGAGCGCCATGTCGCACGCCACCAGGGCGAGCCGGGTCGTACGGTCCAGGTTGCGCAGGCCCTTGCGGCCGAGCAGCTCCTCGTACGGCAGCGGGGGGACGGCCCGCACGGGCCGCGGCGGAAGGGTCTGTCCGCCGAGGTCCGGCAGGTCCTCCTCGGCGGTCGCGGTGCCGGCGCTGTGGGTCCCGGCGAGGACGGCGGTCAGCGCGGCGCTGCCGAATCCGGCGGGGGAGAGGGCCGCGGCGGAGGTCACGGCCAGCGTGGCTGGTGCCGGGACGAGGTCGGCGGTGGACAGCGGGAGTCGGGCGGTGTCGGTGCTCATGCGGCCTTCCCCAGGATGACGATGGCGTTGTTGCCGCCGAAGGCGAAACCGTGGTTCTGGACCACCCGAGGTGCGGCCGGCCGGGCCGTGCCCGGCACCGGGTCGACGCCGGGACCCAGCTCCGGGTCCACTCGTGCGACGTTGGCCGTCGGCGGCAGAAAGCCGTCGTACAGGGCCCGGCAGCAGATCAGCGCCCCGAAGCCGCTGGCCGCCCCCATGGTGTGGCCGATCATCGACTTGATCGAGCTGATCGGCGGCATGCCCGACCCGAACACCTCGCGGACCGCGGCGACTTCGGTGGCGTCGTTGGTGCGGGTGCCGGTGCCGTGGGCGCAGATGTAGTCGATCTGCCCGGGGGTGACACCGGCGTTGTCGTGGGCCTGGCGGATGCAGCGGGCGATGGTGGCGGCGTTGGGGTGCACCATGTGGTCGGCGTCGCAGTTGAGGCCGTAGCCGAGGACCTCGGCGTAGATCCGGGCACCCCGCGCGACCGCCCGTTCGTACGGCTCCACCAGCAGGGCGACGCCGCCCTCGGCGGTGAGGATGCCGGCCCGTTCGGCGTCGAAGGGGCGGCAGACCTCGTCGGCGAGGGCACCGAGCCGGTAGAACCCGGCGTGCGCCCAGCGGTTCACCGAGTCCGCGCCGCCGGCGAACATGTAGTCGGCCTCGCCCTGCGCGACCATGTCGCAGGCGTAGCCGAGGGCGTAGTTGCTGGCCGAGCAGGCGGTGGCGAGGGTCAACGCCTCGCCCTCCAGGCCGAGTTCGGTGTTGACGGCGGCGGCGATCCGGCCCGCCGGAACCGACTGGACCACGGCCGGGGTCAGCGACTTCAGCCCGTCGCCGCGCCACTCGGCGACCAGTTGCTCGACGGCGGCCGACTCGCCACTGGTGGTGCCCATGACGGAGCCCGCCCGGGCGCGGGCCAGATCCTCGGGATCCAGGCCCGCGTCGCGCGCGGCCAGCCGGGCCGCGGAGGCGGCGAACTGGCTGCTGCGGCCCCACCGCTCGGGATCGACCCGCGACAGCCACTCCCGCGGACGGAAGCCGCTGACCTCGCCGGCGTTGCGGTGGGGGAAGCCTCCGGCGTCGAAACCGGTGATCGGGCCGGTGGTGCACCGGCCGGCCCGGATGGCCGCGGTGAAGTCGTCGGCGCCGATACCGGCACTGCTCACGGCCCCCAGCCCGGTGATCACCACGCGCCGGCCCGGCCGGGTCGCGGTCCGGGTCACCGCCCCGCACCCTTTTGGTTGCGGGCGAAGACGTCCCGTACACCGGTGAGGTTGACCATCTCCGGGAGCTGGTCCTGCGGGATCTCGACGTCGAGGTCCTGTTCGATGCGCGCGAGGATCTCGATGGCCAGCAGGGAGTCGGCCTCGTGGTCGTTGACGAAGTGGCTGGTCTCGGTCAGCTCCTCGGGCTCCAGTTCCAGGACGTCGAGGACGATCTCGCGCAGCTGCCGGGCCTGCTCCTCGGTCACGGCGGGGTGGGGCGTGGTCATGGTTGCTCCTCGGGGTTCGGGGGATTCGGCGGGTTCACGCGCTGCGGTGCCGCAGGTTCACGGCGGCGGCCCGGCCGAGGGCCGTGGGACTGAGGAAGCGCGCCGGGCCGATCAGCCGGGACGCGAACAGGTGCATATGGCGGGCCATCGACTCGTCCCGGGCGGCGGCGGAGAACATCAGCCGCTCGAAGGGGTTGAAGGGGCGGGCCTTGGCGTAGTCGGCGGCGAGGAACTGGTGGCCGCGCAAGCGCCGCCGGTGGCGCCGGCGGTAGGTGTCGAGCGCCAGGTCCATGGCCTCCCGGCTGCCCGAGACGGCGGCCGCGCGGGCGGACGTGGCGAGCCACTGCGCCGACTGGAGCGCCCATCCGCAGCCGACCCCCCACAGCGGGTCGCCGGTCAGGGCCGCGTCACCGATCAGGGCGAGACCCGGCGCGGTCACCTGCCGGCTGACGAGCGGGTAGTTGGTGGTGCCGACGATCTTCGAGACGCGTTCGGCGGCACTCAGGTCGGGGGCCTCGGGCAGCCGGCCGACGAAGTCGAGGAAGCTGCCCTCGAGGTCCGCCCGGAAGGCGGGCAGCCGCTTCTTGTCGGGGATGATGGCGATGACGGTGACCCCGTCGTCGTTCGGCATCGCATAGGCGACGTCCGGTTCGAGGAACCAGCAGTGCGACTCCTCGCGGGCCATCCGCACCCCGCGGAAGTGCGCGAAGTAGCTGAACCGGTCGTTCCGGTGCACCCGTTCGCGCACCCCGGCGAGCTTGGCGACGGTGGAGTCCTTCCCGTCCGCCCCCACCACGAGGCGCGCCCGGATCTCCTGCTCGCCCTCGGCGGAGCTGGTACGCACACCCGCGGCGCGCGATCCGTCGCGCAGCAGCGCGGTGACGGTGTGCCCCGAGAGGAGATCGACCCCGGGCCGGTCGGCGGCGTAGGAGCGCAGCAGCGGGTCGAGGGTGCTGCGCCGCACGTTGTAGCCGTGCGCCAGGGGGACTCCGTCCCGGCCGGGACGCGGCTCGATCCAGCCCCAACGGGTGTACCAGCGCGCCTGGTTGGCGATGGCGCCGGCCTCGCGCAGCAGGGGGGAGACGCCCAGGTCGTCGAGCACCTGGTAGGCGCACGGCTGGAGGTAGTGCGTGCACAGGACCTTGTGCGCCTCGGGTGAGGAGCGCCGTTCGAGCAGGGCCACCCGTGCGCCGGCCCGGGCCAGGAGGACCGCGGCGGTGCACCCCGCGATGCTGGCACCGCTGATGGCTACGTCGTATTCCCTTACCTGTGGGGAGGTCACGCTGTCCTCATCTCCTCGGCTGAGTGGGGAAGTCGGAGCATCGGAAGGAAGTCGGCGAGCTGTTCGGCCACCTGGGCCGGCTGCTCGGTCTGGCAGAAGTGGCCGAGGTCCGGGGCCCGGTGGACGGTGACGTCGCGGGCCCGGCCGCGCAGCACTTCGAGGTCGCCGCCCGGCGCGGCGGTGTCACCCAGGCCGCTGACCACGAGCAGGGGCGCCGTGATCCTCTCGACCGGCAGGTCGGGCAGCCGGGCCAGCTCCAGATAGAACTGCAGGAAACCCTCCGGCTCGACGCGCTCGAGCACCTTGCCGGCCATGATGCCCAGCAGCTCGCCGTTCACCGTGCGGCCCCGGGTGTGGAGTTGGACCCGCAGGCCCTCGGTGATGGTGTGCCGGAACCGGGTCCTGGCCTCGGCGAAGAACTCGGGGGTCAGCGACGGATCACCGACCCGCCATACGGGTGCCACCAAGGCGGCCGGGACGTCGCCGTAGGGGTGGGCGGGGTCGCGGGCGAGCAGCTGGAGCAGGGCGCAGGCGCCGAAGGAGTGCGCGACGACGAGGTCCGGGGGCCGGTCCAGGGCGTCGAACGCGCGCGACAGCCAGGTGGCGGCGTCCCCGTGGCGGGGCCAGGTGTGCGCGGAGCCGGCCCGCCAGGGCAGCGAGAGCGCGGATGCCCGTACCGTCCGCGGAAGGTGCTCCAGCAGCGGTTTCCAGCTGTCCCAGCTCTCCTCGAAGCCGTGGACGAGCACCACATGGGGCGCCGGCGCCACCCCGGTTTCCGGGTCCTCCCGCCGCCCCCACACCGCCAGTTCCGTACCGTCGGCGTGGACGGTGTGCTCCCGCCGCCAGCGGTCGGCGGTCACCGCGCGGTGCATCACGACGAGCGGAGCGCGGCCCGGGGGGACGCACCGCCGGTTCTCTTCGAGGTGGCCGTCGAGGCACGGCGTAATGGACTACGCACAGCCTGCCGCGCGCTTTCCGAAGGAATTTGGCAAAGCATTCTGCTTCTGGAATACATAATCCCCCACAAAACCCTTCCCCGTATGCGGTCGACCCGAATAACCGGGGCCCCGCGCCGCGGGGGAGGCGAGCGCATGTGGATAGCTGAAAAACGCGTCCGTGAGTTCGCAGAATGAATCCCCCGAGGCGAATGCAGCTTCACAAGGCGGCGCTGCACTGTCAATGTGACGAAACCCATAGTTCAGGTTGCTGCCATCCGGCGGCCCAGCGGGTTTTCCGGCGGATCGAGAGTCACCGCAGGCAGCGCCGGGCGGCCTGCCACCGCTGGCCCCGGCGCCCCGACTGCCGGAAAGAATCGGCTCTCCGGGTGTATCCAAAGGTGCTTGTGAATGCACTGTAGGGACGCAGGCTCTTCCCTCACCGATTTTTCCGCGAAGCGCTCTGGGCGGCAAAGGGAGGCCGTGGCATCCACTGTTCTCCACGATTCACTACGACCTACCGCGCAGTAACGACGAGTTCGCGAGGAGCCCGCAATTGACTTCGAAGTCGCACATCGCCTTCACGAATATCGGATTGCACGGCCATGTGCTCCCGACGCTGCCCGTCGCCCGTGAACTCGTCTCCCGGGGCCACCGGGTGAGCTACGCGGTGCCGGAGCGGTTCGCCCCCCTGGTCGAGGCGACGGGAGCCCGCCCGGTCCCCTACCGCTCGGCCTGGCGCGCCGACGACGACGCGACGAAGTCGCTGACCGGTTTCACCGCGATCGTCTCGGCCATGCTGGACGAGGCCGAGTCCGCGCTGCCCCAGCTCGCCGGGGCCTTCGACGCCGACCGCCCGGACGCGATCGTCTACGACGTCTTCGCCTACGGCGCGCGCGTCCTCGGCCTGCGCTGGGGCATCCCCACCCTCAACTTCTGGCCGTTCGCCGTCCCCTACCAGGGCAAGGACAACGGCATCGCGGCGGTGTACCGCGGCCTGCTCGACGACCCGGCCGCCCACCGCCTGCGGGACCGCTTCTCCCGGTGGCTGGCCGGCAACGGCGTCGACCTGACGGTGGCGGACTTCGGGCTCGTTCCCGAGCAGGGCATCGCCTCGATCACCCGGACCCTGCAACCGCACGCCGACAAGGTCGACGCCTCCCGCTTCTCCTTCGTCGGACCGTGCTTCGGGCCGCGCGGCGACACCGCGGCCTGGACCCCGCCCGCCGCCCGGCGCACCGTGCTCGTCTCCCTCGGCTCGACGTTCACCAACCGGCCGGACATCTACAGGCGGCTGGTGGCCGCGTTCGCCGGCTCCGACTGGCATGTCGTGCTCCAGACCGGCAAGTTCGTCGCCGCCGAGGCGCTCGGCCCGATCCCGGACAACGTGGAAGTCCACGAGTGGCTGCCCCAGCTCGACGTCCTCGCCCACACCGACGCCTTCATCACCCACGCCGGGATGGGCGGCACCGTCGAAGCGCTCAGCCACGGGGTGCCGATGCTCACCCTCCCGCAGGGCGCCGACCAGTTCTTCATCTCCGACCGGCTCGTCGAACTCGGCGTCGCCAGGCGCCTGCACGAGGACGAGCTGACCGGGGGCACCGTCCGTACGGCACTGGAGGAGCTGCTCGCCCGCCCCGGGCTCACCACCCGGCTGCACCGGCTGCGCGAGGAGATCCGCGCCTCCGGCGGCGCGCCGGCCGCGGCCGACCTCGTCGAGCGGCGCCTGCGCCGGGGGCCGCAGCACCCGCAGACCTGACCTCGCCCGGCCACACCTGGCCACTCTCCTGATGAACGGGGAAGACGTGACACTCAACATCGCGATCATCGGTGCCGCGGGATTCGTCGGCACGAACCTCGCACTCGCCGCCGAACAGCGCGGACACCGCCTCACTCTCGTCGACGTCAGCGACCGCCTGGGGCGCCTGGACGCCTCCGGCCTCCTGGACCGCGCCGACTGCCACTTCCTGGACCTGTCGCAGCCGGGCGCCCGGATACCCGACTGCGACGTCATGATCAGCCTCGCGGCCCTGCCGCAGGTGGACTTCTCGCTCCACCACCCGGAGCGGACCTTCACCAACAACATCGGCATCATGTCCGCCGTCCTGGAAGCGGCCCGGCTGCGCCGGATCCCGCTGCTCTTCGCCTCCTCCATCGAGGTGTACGGAGGCAACGACGGCGACCTGCTGACCGAGTCCAGCGCACTGCGGCCGCTGTCCCCCTACGCCGCATCGAAGATCGCCTGCGAGAGCCTCACCGAGTCCTACCAGCACGTCTACGACACCGTGTCGACGACCGTGCGGCTGACCAACCTCTACGGACCGTGGCAGGCACCGGACCGCATCATCCCCCGCATCACCGCCCAGGCGCTGCTCGGCATCGAGTCGGAGGCCGTCACCGGCCGCCTGCGGGACTTCCTCGCCGTCCAGGACGCCGTGGGCGTGCTGCTCGACCTCGCCGAGGACGGGCCCTGGGGCGAGACCTTCAACCTCGCCGCCGGCCGCCACACCCCGCTGGAGGAGGCGGCGGAGGCGGTGATCGGCACGGCGGGCCGCGGCTCGTTCGTGACCCGGGACGTGCCCCAGGACGACGGCCGCGGCAGCTCCCTGGTGGCCACCTCCGCCCACCTGACCGAGGCCACCGGGTGGAAGCCCACCACGGACCTGTGGGACGGGGTGGGCCTGACGACGGACTGGTACCGCGACAACCGCGCGTGGTGGGCGCCCTTCGAGGCCCAGGTGCGCGCCGACCGCGGCGGCCCGGACTTCCTCCTCGACCACGCCTTCCCGTTCTGGGCCAACTGACGAGGACACCACACATGACGAACTCCCTCGTCACACTGGAAGACATCGCCGCGCACACACCGGAGCGCACGGTGACGGTGCAGGACCTGGCGGAACCCCTCGGGCTCAACCCGTCGAAGGTGCGCCTGTTCACCACCATGCAGGGACTCAAGGAGCTGCGCCAGGACCCCGCGGCAGGCCTCTTCCAACTGGTGCTGCCCGCGGCCCGCCGGGTCCTCGACGCCCTGCCGTCGAAGGAACGGGTGAAGTACCTGCTCTTCGGCCACGCCACCCAGCAGATCGCCCCGCACGGCATCTGCCCCGCGCGGGTCCTGCGCAAGGAGCTCGGGCTGGACCACGCCGTCGCCTTCGCCGTCACCCAGCAGAACTGCGCGAGCGGCATGGCCGCCATCGACATCGCCGGAGAGCTGCTCCGGTCGGACGGCGACCCGGACGCCAGGGCCCTGGTGGTCACCGGCGAGAAGTCCTTCACGCCCGGTGTCCAACTCGTCCCGGACACCGCGCTGATGGGGGAGGCCGCGGCGGCCTGCCTGGTGGCCGTCGACGGCCCCGGCGACCCCGTGCGCTCGTATGTGACGCGCACTCTGGGCGCGTACGCCAACGGTGTCCGCCTCGGCAAGGAGAAGGCCGCCGAGCTGGGGCAGATCTACCCCGACCGGTTCGCGGACGTGATGCGCAAGGCCGTCGCCGACGCGGGCCTGACGCTCGACGACATCGACCTGCTGATCCCGCACAACGTCAACATGATGTCGTGGCGCCAGACCATCAAGGCGATGGGCTTCCCCCGGGAGCGGACCTACCTCGACAACATCCCCCGGTTCAGCCACTGCTTCGCCTCCGACGTACTGCTGAACTACACCACCCTCAAGGCCGAGGGGCGCCTGGTGCCCGGCGGGCACTACCTGATGGCCTCCGTCGGTGTCGGCACCACCTTCGCCGCCATGGTCTTCACCCACCGGGGGAGCTGACGGATGCCGGACACACCAGCGACGGTGCAGGGCATCGCCGTCACGGACCTGGCCGAGGAGTTCGGCACCCCCTTCTTCCTCTACGACGCCGACGTCCTCGAACGCGACTATCTCCAGGTCCGCCGGCTGCTCCACCCCGGCGTGGACCTGTTCTTCTCCCTCAAGGCCAACCCGAACGTCAGCGTGTGCGCCGTGCTCGGCGCGCTGGGCTCCGGCGCCGAGGTCTCCTCGCTGGCGGAACTCAGGACCGCGCTGTGGGCCGGCATCGCGCCGCGGGACGTGATCTTCCTGGGGCCCGGCAAGTCCCCGCGCGAGATCGAGGCCTGTGTACGCACCGATCTGCGTGCCGTCGTCTGCGAGTCGCCGGCGGAACTGGAGCGGCTGGAACGGGCGGCACGGGACGCGGGCCGCACCGACGTGCCGGTGCTGCTGCGCCTCAACCCGGACTTCACCACCAAGGGTTCGGGGCTGTCGATGGGCGGCAAGCCCCGCCAGTTCGGCATGGACGCCGCCGGGCTGCGAGGGCAGCGGAACCTGCTGCGGGACCTGCGGCACCTGCGGATACGCGGCTTCCACGCCTATATGGGGACCCGCTTCCTGCGGCACGAGGACATCGTCCACAACACCCGGGAGATCCTGCGGCTGGCGGCGGAGCTCGCCGCCGAACTGGACCTGCCCTGCGAGATCGTCGACATCGGCGGCGGGTTCGGGGTGGCCTACTTCGACAACGAGACGGACCTGGACCTGCCGGCCCTCGCAGCCGGCACCGACGACGTCATCGACGGCTTCCTCCAGGCACACCCCGGCTCCCGGGTGATCTGCGAACTCGGCCGCTACCTCACCGCGCGGTGCGGCACTTACGTCAGCCGGGTCCTGGACGTCAAGGAGTCGATGGGCACCCGCTTCGCCGTCACCGACGGCGGCACCCACCACCACATGGCCGCCGTCGGCGTGGGCAGCTTCGTCAGACGCAACTTCCCCCTGCGCGCCCTGACCCGGCCCGCCGGGAGCGGCGAGCAGCCCTACACGGTCACCGGTCCGCTGTGCACACCGAACGACGTGCTCGGCAAGAACGTCCTCCTTCCCCCGCTCGAACCCGGCGACCTGATCGGGGTCGAGCGGTCCGGGGCCTACGGCCCCACCGCCTCCCCCGGGCTGTTCCTCAGCCACGGATTCCCCGCCGAGGTCATGGTCCGTGCCGGCCGCGCCCATCTGGTGCGGGTCCGCGACACGGTGGAGGACCTGCTGAGCCGGCAACGGCTGATCCCCGTGTGACCCCGGCCCGCCGGGCCGGCCCGAGCCGCCCGGCCGGCCGAGAAACCCCGCCCACCACCGAGAACGCAGGAGATGTGATGGACCGCCAGCAGATGGTCGGCACCATTCAGTCCGCCCTCAGCGGCGTCCTGGAGCGTGACGTGCCCGGAGTGTCGGAGGAGACGAGGTTCTTCGACGACCTCCATCTGGACTCCACGTCGATCCTGGAGTTGCTGATGGCCCTTGAGGAGGAGGTCGGCTTCACCGTCGACCCCGAGGAGATCGACATGGACGACTTCGTCTCCGTGGCGACCTTCATCGACTACCTGGAAAGGGTGCAGACCACGTGATGCCCGGCCTGGAAGGAGCCGCGGCCGTCCTCGACCCGCCGGCCCGGCAGCACGAGGAGAACCCGCACAGCCAGGCGTTCTACCGCGATCTGTACGCCGCGTTCGACCAGACCGCCGACCTGGACCAGTTCGCCGCCGGACCGCAGAACACCCACCGGCACCTGACCGACCTGCTGGCCGGCCACCCGTCGCTGCGCGGGCGCTCGGCGGACCTCGTCGTCGTCGCGCACGCGCTGCCCGACTCCCAGCCCTACGGGGTCACCGCCTCCTACGCCGGACTGCTCTTCGGCGACGACTCCCACGGGTTCGCGGTCTCCGAGCAGGGGCCGGCCGCACCCTTCACCGCGCTGCGCATCCTGTCCGGCTTCTGGCGCAGCGGGCGCACCCGGCGGCCCGTCCTGCTGGTACTGGAGCAGACCACGCTTCCGGTGCGCGACCCCGCCGTGCACGGCGAGCGCCCCCTCGTGGACTCCGGCGCCCTGCTGGCCTTCGGCGGCGAAGGGCGCCTGGGACTGCGGGACGCCGAGGACGTCCGCCTGGAGCTGACCCGCGAGGAGCTGACGGCCCGGCTCAACGACCTGGTCGACCAGGACCCCCAGGGGACGCTGGTGGTGCTGGGCCGCTCGGCGGCCGGGCGCCTCGGTCCGGCCCTGCGCGGGCGGCACCGCCACGAGGCGGCGCCCGGCACCCACGCCACCGGCGTCTGGGTGGCGCTCGCCGACAACTGGCTTGACTGGCAGGCCCGTTACCGCCGCATCGCGCTGTGTGATCTCGAACTCACCACGGATCAGGGGTGCATGGCCGTCCTATACGGTGATCCCGATGCATCGGGGGGTTGAGGGAGTGACCGCTGGGGAAGCCGCGAGCGCACCGCCGCAGACCCCGTCCGCCCCGGACGCCCGCCTCCCGGAGCGCACGGCCGGTCCCCTGCTCGTCGGACTCTTCGCCGCGGCCTACTGCGGCGTGTACATCGCGCTGGTGACGCCCGTGACCGTCACTCTCGCGGTCAAGGCCCAGCAGATCGCGCCGCACGACAAACAGGCGGTGCTCTCGCTGGCCCTGGGGACCGGGTCCGTGCTGGCGATCCTGGGCAATCCGCTGTTCGGCAGGCTGAGCGACCGGACCACCTCGCGGTTCGGGATGCGCCGGCCCTGGCTGGTGGGCGGGCTCGCCGCCGGGCTGGCGGGCCTGCTCGTCTGCGCGACGACCCGGGACGTCGCCACCCTGGTGGCCGGCTGGTGCCTGACCCAGCTCGGGTTCAACGCGGTGCTCGCGGCGCTGATCGCCGTACTGCCCGACCAGATACCCGAACGCCGGCGGGGCGCGGTCTCCGGTGTCCTGGGACTGTGCCTGTCGGTCGCCCTGGTGGTCGGCAGCTTCCTGGCGCAGGCGGTCTCCTCGTCGGTGGTGCTGATGTTCATGGTGCCGGCCGGGGTGGGCGCGCTGACGGTGCTCGCCCTGGTCGCCGTACTGCGCGACCGCCGCCTCACCGAGCGCCCGCCCTTCGGCGTGCGGGAGCTGGCGCGGAGCTACTGGGTGAACCCCCGGCGCCACCCCGACTTCGGGTGGGCCTGGCTGAGCCGCTGCCTGATGTTCATGGGGACGTCCGTGCTCAGCGCCTACAAGACGTTCTACCTCTCCGACCATCTGGGATACCCCGCCGCGCAGGTGCCGCGGCTGGTGTTCTGGGCCCTGCTCACCCAGACCGCCGTCACCGTGGTCAGCAGCCAGCTCAGCGGCTGGCTCTCCGACCGGCACAAGCGGCGCAAGCCCTTCGTGGCGGGGGCGGCGGTGCTCTACGGGCTCGGTCTGCTGGTGATCTCACTGGCCGACTCCTTCGCGCTGTTCCTCCTGGGCATGGCCATCACCGGCATCGGCTTCGGAACCTACCTCTCCGTCGACCTCGCGCTGGTCACCGACGTCCTGCCGAGCCGCGCCACGGCCGGCCGGGACCTCGGCGTCTTCAACATCGCCACCGCGCTGCCGCAGTCCCTGGCCCCCACGCTCGCGCCCGCCGTCCTGGCCGTCGGCGGCGGCGAGAACTATGCCCTGCTGTTCCTGCTCGCCGCCCTGTGCGCGGTGGCGGGAGCGGCAGCACTTCAGCCCGTGCGGGCGGTCCGGTGAAGGGTCCGCCGCGCGGGTCGCACCTGATCCCAAGGAGTACACGTGACAACCTCTCCCCCCACCACGGCGCAAGGGGCACCCACCGACGCGAGGCGCTTTCCCCTGTGGCTGGTGTGCCTGTGCGTGGCGTCCTTCACCGCCGGTACCGACAACTTCGTCATCGCCGGTGTGCTGAAGGACATCGCCCGGGGCCTTTCCGTCTCGGAGGCCGTGGCGGGGCAGCTGATCACCGTCTTCTCGCTCACCTACGCCTTATCGGCGCCCTTCGTGGCCCTGCGGACCGCGCGCTACCCACGGCGGCGGGTGCTGATCACGGCGCTGGTGGTCTTCGCGGCGGCGAACGTGGGAGCCGCCCTCGCCCCCACCTACGGCGTGCTGGTGGTCTTCCGGATCCTCACCGCCCTGGCCGGCGCGTCGATCATGCCCGCGGCGTTCTCCACCGCCGCCGCACTGGCGCCCAAGGGGGCCGTGGGCCGCTATCTGGGTTCCGTCACCTTCGGGCAGTCCGTGGCCCTGGTCGTCGGCGTCCCGGTCGGCACGGCGATCGCCGGCGCCTTCGGCTGGCGCGCCACAATGATCTTCGTGGGCGCCCTGGCGCTGGTGGTGATCGCCGGAGTGGCGGCCTTCCTGCCCGCGCTGCCCGGCGTTCCGGCCATCCCGCTGCGCCGCCGACTGGCCCCGCTGGGACACCGCCCGGTGCTGCTGGGCCTGGTGGGCACCGTCGTCGGCGCCACCGGTAACTTCATGACCTTCAGCTACATCGCGGTCATCACCGACGACCTCGGTCACTCCGGCCCCGGCCAACTGGCCTTCCTGGTCTCCCTCATGGGCATCGCCAGCGCCTGCGGCGCCCTGATCGGCGGGCGCGCCGCCGACTCCTGGGGAGCCGGCCGCACCATCGTGCTCGCCCTGTCCCTCCAGGTCTCCTCGACCCTGCTGCTCGCGGTCCTCGGCTGGGCCTGGCCGGGCGGCGTCTCCGTCGTCGCGGTGGCCCTGCTGCTGGCCGGCTGGGGCATCTTCGGCGGCGCGCTCAACCCGCCCCTGCAGACCCGACTGCTGTCGCTCGCGGGCGACGCCGGCAACGAGGTGGTGGCGCTCAACAGCAGCTGCCTGTTCCTGGGCATCTCGCTCAGCGGCGGGCTGGGCGGACTGGTCCTGGCCGGTCTCGGGCCGGTCGCGGTGCTCGCGGCCGCCGGCGCGGTGGGAGCAGTATCCGTCCTGATCCTGTCGTGGTCGATCTATGGGGACAGGGCGGCGAGGAGCCAGAATGCCTGAGAGGTCCTCAGGTCAGCACTCCGGCGCCCCGGCCCGGGTGGGAAACAAGGAGTTGTCGATGGTTGACCACTATGACGTCGTCGTGCTGGGCGCCGGTCCCGGGGGCTATGTCGCGGCCGTCCGGGCGGCCCAGCTGGGACTGCGCGTCGCCGTCGTCGAGGAGAAGTACTGGGGAGGCGTCTGCCTCAACGTCGGGTGCATCCCCACCAAGGCCCTGCTGCGCAACGCCGAGTTGGCCCACATCTTCACCCACGAGGCCGGCACGTTCGGGATCAAGGCCGACGGCGAGGTGCGCTTCGACTACGGCGAGGCCTTCCGGCGCAGCCGCCGGGTGGCCGACGGCCGCGTCAAGGGCGTGCACTACCTCATGAAGAAGAACAAGATCACCGAATACGACGGCCGCGGCACCTTCGTGGACGCCACCAGCCTCCGGGTGGCCCATGCCGACGGGACCACCAGCACCGTCGGCTTCGACCACTGCATCATCGCCACCGGCGCCACCCCTCGTATGCTGCCCGGCACCGGCCGCACCGACCGGGTGGTCTCCTACCAGGAGCAGATCCTCGACGGGACGCTGCCGGAGAGCATCGTGATCGTCGGCGCCGGTGCGATCGGCGTCGAGTTCGCCTACGTCCTGCACAACTACGGCGTGCGGGTCACCCTCGTGGAGTTCCTCGACCGCATCGCCCCCCTGGAGGACGAGGAGGTCTCGGCGGAACTGGCCCGCCAGTACCGCAAGCTCGGCATCGGGGTCATGGCCGCCACCCGCGTCGAATCCATCGACGACTCCGGGCCCCGCGTCCAGGTGCACGTCCGTACGAAGGACGGCGCACAGCAGACCCTGGAGGCCGGCAAGGTGCTGGTGGCCATCGGCTTCCAGCCGAACGTCACGGGCTACGGCCTGGAGAACACCGGGGTCCGGCTCACCGACGGCGGTGCCGTCGCGGTGGACGAACGGTGCCGCACCTCCGTACCGGGCATCTACGCCATCGGCGATGTCACCGCCAAGCTCATGCTCGCGCACGCGGCGGAGGCGATGGGGGTGGTGGCCGCGGAGACCATCGCCGGTGCCGAGACCATGGAACTGGACTTCCCCATGATTCCCCGCGCCACCTACTGCCAGCCGCAGATCGCCAGCTTCGGCTGGACGGAGGCGCAGGCCCGGGAGAAGGGCTTCGACGTGCGGGTCGCGAAGTTCCCCTTCGCCGCCAACGGGAAGGCCCATGGTCTGGGCGACACCACGGGCTTCGTGAAGATCCTCAGCGACGCCGAGCACGGCGAACTCCTCGGCGCGCACATGGTGGGTCCCGACGTCACCGAGCTGCTACCGGAGTTGACCCTGGCTCAGCAGTGGGACCTCACCGTGCACGAGGTCGCCCGCAACGTCCACGCCCACCCCACGCTGTCCGAAGCGGTCAAGGAAGCGGTGCACGGCCTGGCCGGACACATGATCAACTTCTAGGGCGCCTCCGCCCCGGCGTCGGCCCGGTGGATCAGGGCCGCAGGAGAACCGGACGGCCGGCGACGGCACACGGCGGGCGCCGGGGGCGGGCGGGAGCGCCGCCCGCCCCCGGCCTCCGCCGCGCCGCGGGCCTGCCTCAGGCGGGCTCCGCCAGCCCCGCCAGCAGCCGGGGCAGCGCGCTGCCGATCGGCTCGCGGATCACCTCGGCGGCCAGCTCGTCGTACGGCGTCGGTTCGGCGTTGACGATGATCAGCCGCGCGCCGTGCTCGGCGGCCACCCCGGCGAGCGAGGCGGCCGGCTGCACCTGGAGCGTGGTGCCGACCGCGAGGAAGAGTTCGGCGGCCTTGGCCACGCCCAGCGCCGTACCGAGCACCTGCGGATCGAGCCGCTCGCCGAACATCACCGTCGCCGACTTCAGGATCCCGCCGCACACCAGGCACGGCGGATCGGGCTCGCCGGCGGCCACCCGCTCCAGTGCCCGGGTCATCGACGACCGGGCGTGGCAGCGGGTGCAGACGACCGCCCGCACGGTGCCGTGCAGTTCGAGCACCTTGCGCTCGGGCATTCCCGCGAGCTGATGCAGCCCGTCGACGTTCTGTGTGATCACCCGCACCGGCGTCCCGGACCGCTCCAGGCGGACCACCGCCTCATGCGCGGCGTTCGGCCTCGCCCGGAAAGCCGGGCTCTCCTGCCGCATCCGCCACGACCGCCGCCGGATCTCCGGGTCGTTCATGTACGCGTCGTAGGTGACCAGCTTCTCGGCCTCCGGGTCGCGCCGCCACAGCCCGTTCGGCCCGCGGTAGTCCGGAATCCCGGAGTCCGTGGAGATCCCGGCGCCGCTCAGGATCGCGACGAGGGGGCGTCGGGACGCCGGGACGGGGTGGTCGTGCGACGCATCGGTGCCGGTCATGCAGCGAGCGTACGCAGCCCGCCGCCCCGCCGTCCCGTCAATATCTGCCCGGTGGGCGGCCGCGCACGGGGGAATGGGCAGGTGGGGATCAGGGGAGGTGTAGCCCTCCGCGGACCGTCGGGCCACCCCGCGCGCCACCGGGGCCCCAGGTGCCACCCCACTCGGAACAGGAGCCGCCCGTGTTCACCACCCGCCCCACCCTGCAAGGCACCTTCGGGATGGCCGCCACCACGCACTGGCTGGCGTCCCAGTCCGCGATGGCCGTGCTGGAGGACGGCGGCAACGCCTATGACGCGGCCGTGGCGGCCGGGTTCGTCCTGCACGTGGTGGAGCCGCATCTGAACGGGCCCGCCGGAGAGGTGCCGATCATCCTGGCCCCCGCGGACGGCCCGGTACAGGTGCTGTGCGGCCAGGGACCGGCGCCGGCCGGGGCGAGCGTGGCGCACTACACCTCGCTCGGACTCGACCTGGTGCCCGGCACGGGGCCGCTCGCCGCCGCGGTCCCCGGGGCCTTCGACGCCTGGATGCTGCTGCTGCGCGATCACGGCACCAAGACCCTCGCCGAGGTGCTCCGGTACGCCATCGGATACGCCGAGCACGGCCACCCCGCCGTCGAGCGGATCGGCGAGACCGTCGAGACGGTGCGGGAGCTCTTCGAGACGGAATGGACGTCCTCCGCCGAGCTCTACCTCCCGGGCGGCACCTCCGTCGCCCCGGGCGGGCTGCTCAGGAACCGGCCGCTGGCGGCCACCTGGCGCCGGCTGACCACGGAGGCCGAGGCCGCCGCGGCCGGCCGGGAGGCGCAGATCGACGCCGCCCGCCGCATCTGGCGCGAGGGCTTCATCGGCGAGGCGCTCGCCGCGTTCGCGGCCCGCCCGGCCATGGACACCTCCGGTGAACGGCACGCCGGCACGCTCACCGGAGACGACCTGGCGGCCTACTCCGCCACCTACGAGGCGCCCGCCACCTACGACTGGAACGGATGGACCGTCGCCAAGGCGGGCGGCTGGTCGCAGGGGCCGGTATTCCTGCAGCAACTCGCCCTGCTGCCAGAGGAGTTGCCCCCGTACGGCAGCCCCGCATACGTGCATCTGCTCATCGAGGGCGGCAAGCTGGCGATGGCGGACCGGGAGGCCTGGTACGGGGACGCCGCGCAGGTGCCGCTCGACGCCCTGCTCGGCGACGGGTACAACGCCGCGCGGCGGACGCTGATCGGCGAGCACGCCTCGTTCGCGCTGCGCCCCGGCAGCCCCGACGGGCGCGCTCCGCGGCTGGGCGGGCATGCGGCGGCGGTCGCGTCCGGCGCGGACGGGGGCGACGCGCGGGCCGGCGCCGCGAGCGGCGCGGGCGAGCCCACCGTCGCCCGCGCGAGCCGCCCGGCGGGCGCCCCCGCACAGACCGCGCCCGAGATCGACCGCAGCGGTGCCACCCGGGGCGACACCTGCCATATCGACATCGTCGACCGCTGGGGCAACCTGGTCTCCGCCACCCCCTCCGGCGGCTGGCTGCAGTCCAGCCCCGTGGTCCCGGCCCTCGGCTTCCCGCTCGGCACCCGGCTGCAGATGGCCTGGCTGGAGGAGGGCCTGCCCAACTCCCTCACCCCGGGCCGGCGCCCCCGCACCACCCTCTCGCCGTCCCTCGCGCTGCGCGACGGGGTCCCGGTGATGGCCTTCGGCACGCCGGGCGGTGATCAGCAGGACCAGTGGCAGGTGCACTTCTTCCTGGCCGTGGCGCTGCGCGGCCGGGTCCGCGGCGGGCTCGACCTCCAGGGCGCCATCGACGCACCGAACTGGCACCAGGACTCCTTCCCCGGCTCGTTCTTCCCGCGCGGGATGCGGCCGGGGAGCGTGACGGTGGAGTCCCGGATCGGTGACGAGGTCATCGCCGGGCTGCGGCGGCGTGGGCATCTGGTCACGGTGGGTGACGCCTGGTCCGAGGGCCGGCTGTGCGCGGTGGCCCGCGACCCGGAGAGCGGGGTGCTGTTCGCGGCGGCCAATCCCCGGGGGATGCAGGGGTACGCGGTCGGTCGCTGAGGCGGTGCGGCGCGGGCACCGCGGTCGCGCCACCGGCTGCTCGGCCGCCGCCCGCGCACCCTCGCCGTGCCCTCCGCAACACCGGGAGTTCACCTGCGATCCAGCTGCCGTGTCAGTGGCTCATGTTTCCATGGACACATGATCGAAGCACTTCGTACCCAAGAGTCGGGAGACACCACGAACGTCACCGATGCCACCGCGATGCCCTTCTCGCCGGACCTGACCGGGCTGGACCTGACCGGGCTGGACCTGGCCGCCGTCGAGGCCGCCGTCCGCCGTGCCGCGGCCGACGAGATAATGCCGCGCTTCCGCCAGCTCGCCGCCGAGGACATCGTCGAGAAGAACGGGCCGCACGACCTCGTCACGGTCGCCGACCGGCTCGCCGAGGAGCACCTCACCGTCGCCCTGACGACCCTGCTGCCCGGCTCCCGGGTGGTCGGGGAGGAGGCGGTGCACGCCGACCCGGCCGTGCTCGAGGCGCTGCGCGGTGACGACCCCGTCTGGATAGTCGACCCGGTCGACGGCACCCGCCAGTTCGTGCACGGCGACCCCGGCTTCGCCACGCTCGTCGCGCTCGCCCACCGGGGCGAGGTGCTGGCCTCCTGGACGTACGCCCCCGCTCTCGGTCTGATGGCGGTCGCCCTCCGCGGCGCCGGTGCCCGGCTCAACGGCGTACTGCTGCGTGCCGGCAGCCCGTCCCCGGACGCGGTCATCGATGTCGCCATCTCCCACTTCGACTTCACCGACGACGACCAGAAGCGGGTGCTGGCCGTGCTGGAGACCGGGGGCATCGCCCCGCGGCCCTGCGGTTCGGCGGGCCTGGAGTATCTGCACATAGCCCGCGGCGAGCTCGACGCCACGGCCTTCAGCTGGGAGAACGCCTGGGACCACGCGGCCGGGCTGCTGCTGGTCCATGAGGCGGGTGGTGCCAGCGGCACGGTCGCCGGGCAGCCGTTCCGCATCGAGGGCGGCAATGCGCTGCCCTTCACGGCGGCACGTGACGCCGAAACCGCGCGGCGTATCCTCGGACTGCTGGCGGCCGCCAACTGATCCTCACCGACGAGGGTCGGACACGAGGGGAGTGGCGCAGGTGCCGAGGATGCTCGATGCCGTGGTGATCGGGGCGGGACCCAACGGCCTGACGGCGGCCGTCGAACTGGCCCGCCGTGGCATGTCCGTTGAGGTCTTCGAGGCCCGCGACACCATCGGCGGCGGCGCCCGTACCGAGGAGCTGACCCTCCCCGGTTTCCGCCACGACCCCTGCTCCGCCGTCCATCCGACCGGCGTGGGCTCACCCGCCTTCGCCAGGATGCCGCTGGAGCGCTACGGCCTCGAATGGCTGCACCCGGACCTCCCGATGGCGCATCCGTTCCCGGACGGTACGGCCGCCGTGCTCGCCCACTCCGTCGGCGAGACCGCGATGTCCTTCGGCCCGCGCGACGCCGGCACCTACCGCAGGCTCGTCGCGCCGTTCATCGGCAAGTGGGAGGCCATGGCCCATGACTTCCTGCGCACCCAGTGGCTCGGCCTGCCCTCCGAGCCGCTGACCTACGCCCGCTTCGGCCTGGTCGCGGCGCAGCCGGTCACCCTCCTCAACCGCCGCTTCCAGGACGAGAAGGCCCGCGGGCTGATGGCCGGCCTCGCGGCGCACGCCATCGCCCCGCTCGGCGGCGTCGGCACCTCCGGCATCGCCCTGATGTTCGCGCTCGCCGCGCACGCCAAGGGCTGGCCGGTGGCGCGCGGCGGCTCGCAGGCCATCTCCGACGCGCTCGCCGGGCTGCTGCGCGCCCACGGAGGAGCGGTGCACACCGACTTCGAGGTCAAGCGCCTGGACGACCTCCCGCCGGCCCGTGCGTATGTCTTCGACACCTCCCCGACCGCGCTGGCCCGCATCGCCGGCCTGGGCAACGCCTACCGCGACGTCACCTACGGGCCCAGCGTCTTCAAAATCGACTACGCGCTGTCCGGCCCGGTGCCGTGGACGGCCAAGGCCGCCCGCCGTGCCGGCACCGTCCACATCGGCCCCACCAGCGGCGAGATCTCCGCCGCGCTGGACGCCGCAAGCCGTGGCCAGGACCCGTCCGTACCCTTCCTGATCACCGCTCAGCCCAGCCTGATCGACCCCACCCGCGCTCCCGAGGGCAAGCATGTCTTCTGGGCCTACGGGCACGTCCCCAACGGCTGGGAGGGCGACGCGACCGAGGTCGTCGAGCGGCAGATCGAGCGCTTCGCCCCCGGCTTCCGCGACCTCGTGCTGGCCCGAGCGGTCGCCGGACCGCCGCAACTCGCCGCCCGCAACGCCAACTACGTCGGCGGCGACACCGCCACCGGCTCCGCGGCCGGTCTGCGTCTGCTGATCCGCCCGAAGCTCACCCGGGTGCCCTACGAAACCGCCCACCCCGCCGTCTTCCTCTGCTCCCAGGCCACCCCACCCGGCCCGGGTGTCCATGGGATGTCGGGCCATTACGCGGCCAAGACCGTATGGCGCCGGTTGCGCGCGGCCCGTCGTTAGGGCGCGGCGGCGCGTGGGGGCGCCGGTTGTGCGCGGCCCGTCGTCAGTCCACGGACAGCGACGGCCGAAGCCCTACGCTCGGATCCCATGAGCGCCAAGAGCACCTCCCTCACCCTCATCCAGGGCGACATCACCGAACAGGCCGTCGACGCCGTGGTCAACGCCGCCAACTCCTCGCTCCTCGGCGGCGGGGGAGTGGACGGCGCGATCCACCGGCGCGGCGGCCCGGAGATCCTGGCCGAGTGCCGTGCGCTGCGTGCCGCGCGGTACGGGCGCGGCCTGCCCACCGGCCAGGCCGTCGCGACCACCGCCGGGCGGCTGCCGGCGCGCTGGGTGGTCCACACCGTCGGCCCGGTGCACTCCGACAGCGAGGACCGCACCGACCTGCTCGCCTCCTGCTACACCCAGTCGCTCCAGGTGGCCGCGGAGCTCGGCGCCCGTACCGTCGCCTTCCCCGCCGTCTCCACCGGCGTCTACCGCTGGCCGGTCGCCGACGCCGCCCGGACCGCCGTCGCCACCGTCCGCGCCGCGGTCGCCGCGTCCCCGGACGCCTTCGACGAGATCCGCTTCGTCGTCTTCGACGACCGCGCCCGCGAGGCCTACGAGGCGGCCCTGGCCGAGTCCTGACGGCCACTCACCTCCGGCAAGGGGACGGAGCCGCGTCAGGCGGTACAGCTCTCCCGGCGCCATGGTCGCCTGCCGCCACGGCCTCCCGCCGCCGTGGTCCGCCACCGGCCCGTACCGACGGCATGACACCCTGTCGGCATGGTCGACGCGCAGGTGTCAACGCCCTCTGAAGAGACGCTCCGTGAGCTGTATCCGCCACTGGAGCCCTACGACACCGGCATGCTCGACGCCGGCGACGGCAACCTCGTGTACTGGGAGGTCTGCGGCAACCCGGAGGGCAAGCCCGCCCTGGTCGTCCACGGCGGGCCGGGGTCGGGGTGCACCACCGGGGCGCGCCGGTACTTCGATCCGGACCGCTACCGGATCGTCCTCTTCGACCAGCGCGGCTGCGGGCGCAGCACCCCGCACGCGAGCGATCCGGCCACGGACCTGCGGCACAACACGACGGACCATCTGCTCGCCGACATGGAGCGGCTGCGCCACCACCTGCGCATCGACCGCTGGCTGCTGTTCGGCGGCTCCTGGGGCTCGACGCTGATCCTGGCGTACGCGCAACGCCACCCCGAGCGGGTGTCGGAGATCGTCATCCCCAGCGTCACCACGACCCGGCGCTCGGAGATCGACTGGCTCTACCGGGGTGTCGGCCGGTTCTTCCCCGAGCAGTGGGAACGCTTTCTCGCCGGTGCGCCCGGGACGGACCGGGACGGTGACGTCGTCGGTGCGTACGCGCGCCTGATGGCGGACCCCGACCCGGCGGTCCGGGAGCGGGCCACCGCCGACTGGTGCGCGTGGGAGGACGCGGTGCTCTCCCTGGAGCCGTCCGGCCCGGCCAACCCCTACCGCGACCGGCCGTCGAAGGCGCGGCTCGGCCTGGTGCGGATCTGCTCGCACTACTTCTCGCACGGAGCCTGGCTGGAGGAGGGCGCCCTGCTGCGCGACGCCGGGCGGCTGGCGGGCATCCCCGGCGTGCTCGTCCACGGCCGCCAGGACCTGGGCACGCCCCTGCACACCGCCTGGGAACTGGCCCGCGCCTGGCCCACCGCCCGGCTGATCGTGGTCCACGACGCGGGGCACAAGGGGAGCGGGACGATGCGGCACGAGGTGATCGGGGCGCTGGACCGCTTCGCGGCGAACGGAACACCTGAGGCCGGGTGACCCGGGCCGGTCCTGGTCACCCGACCTTGATGTCGGATTTCCGCCAGCCGTGGCCCGCCCCCTGGGCAATCCTGGGGGCATGCACACCGACACCGAGCGCTGTCTGCGCGCCGTGCAGTCCAAGGACGCCCGCTTCGACGGCTGGTTCTACACGGCGGTGCTCACCACCCGTATCTACTGCCGTCCCAGCTGCCCCGTGGTGCCGCCCAAGCCCGAGAACATGCGCTTCTACCCGAGTGCCGCCGCCGCCCAGCAGGCCGGGTTCCGGGCCTGCAAACGCTGCCGCCCGGACGCCAGCCCCGGGTCACCGCAGTGGGACGAGCGGGCCGATCTCACCGCCCGCGCCATGCGGCTGATCGCCGACGGCATCGTCGACCGCGAGGGCGTGCCCGGCCTCGCGGCCCGGCTCGGTTACAGCACCCGGCAGATCGAGCGGCAGCTGCTGGCCGAGCTGGGCGCCGGGCCGCTCGCCCTGGCCCGCGCCCAGCGCGCACAGACCGCCCGGCTCCTGGTGGAGACCACCGCGCTGCCGATGGCCGAGGTCGCCTTCGCCGCCGGCTTCGCCAGCATCCGCACCTTCAACGAGACGGTGCGGGAGGTCTTCGCGCTCTCCCCGACCGAACTGCGCCAGCGTGCCCGGCCCGGCCCGCGCGCGGCGGTCCCCGGCACGCTCGCGCTGCGACTGCCCTTCCGGCAGCCGCTGAACCCCGACAACCTCTTCGGGCATCTCGCGGCCACCGCCGTCCCCGGCGTCGAGGAGTGGCGCAACGGCGCCTATCGCCGCACCCTGCGTCTCCCCTACGGGCACGGCATCGTCGCGCTCGCACCCCGGCCGGACCACATCGACTGCCGGCTAGCCCTGACCGACCTGCGCGATCTGGCCGGCGCCATCGCCCGCTGCCGCCGGCTGCTCGACCTCGACGCGGACCCGGAAGCCGTCGACGGGCTGCTGCGGGAGGACCCGCAGCTGGCGCCGCTGGTGGCCAAGGCGCCCGGCCGGCGGGTCCCGCGCACCGTCGACGCCGCCGAGTTCGCCCTCCGCGCGGTCCTCGGCCAGCAGATCTCCACCGCGGCCGCCCGTACCCACGCCGGACGGCTGGTGCACGCCCACGGCGAGCGGGTCGACGACCCGGGCGGCGGCCTTGGCCACCTCTTCCCGTCCGCCGCCGCGCTCGCCGAGCTCGACCCGGAGTCCCTGGCCATGCCCCGCACCCGCCGCGCCACGCTCACCGGAGTCATCGCCGCTCTCGGCTCCGGAGCGCTGCGACTCGGCGTCGGCAGCGACCGGGACGAGGCCCGCGCCCAGCTCGCCGCGCTGCCCGGCGTCGGTCCCTGGACCGTCGAATGCATCGCCATGCGCGGCCTCGGCGACCCGGACGCCTTCACCCCGACCGACCTCGGACTGCGTCGCGCGGCCGCCGGCCTCGGCCTGCCGCACACCCTGGCGGCCCTGGTGCGGCACTCCGCGGTCTGGCGCCCCTGGCGCGCCTACGCCGTCCAGTACCTCTGGGCGACCGACGACCACCCCATCAACCACCTCCCGACGAACTGAGCCGCAGCCATGACCGTGCACACACCCGAACCCCGGGACGACGCAGCCCCCCTCACCCACACCGTCCTGACCGGCACCCCGGTGGGACCCCTCACCCTCGTCGCCGCCGGAGAGGCGCTCACCGGCCTCTACATGACCGACCAGCGCCATCGCCCGCCCCAGGAGACCTTCGGCAGCCCGGCGGACCCCGGCGAGCCGCCGTTCGCCGCGGCGATCGCCCAGCTCCGGGCCTATTTCCGCGGCGAATCGACCACTTTCGACCTGCCGCTCGCGCTGCGCGGTACGCCGTTCCAGCGCCGCGTCTGGGCGGCGCTGTGCACCATCCCGTACGGCGAGACGCTCTCGTACGGGCAGCTCGCCGAACGGATCGGGGCGCCGTCGGCGGCCCGTGCGGTCGGCCTGGCCAACGGGCGCAACCCGATCGGCATCATCGTCCCCTGCCACCGCGTCGTCGGCGCCGACGGCAGCCTCACCGGCTACGGCGGCGGCCTGGACCGCAAGCGCCGGCTGCTCGCCTTCGAACGGTCCGAGGCAGCGGACACGCTGTTCCCGGCGGAGGCGTGCGGCTGACGTGAGCCCTGTGCCACGGGGGTGCCCCGGTGGGGCAGGCGAAGGCGCTCCTAGGTCCGCGGGGTGAGGCCGTCGAGCAGGGCCCGTGCGGTCTGTGCCGCGAACTCCTCCTCGGTCTCGGGCAGCAGTGCGCCGGCCGGCGCCTCGGTGCCGAAGAACAGGTCGAGGAAGGCCCGGTGGAAGCAGGCCCCGATGAGCAGTGTGGCGGCCGCGTGCGGGTCGACGGTGGACGAGACCCGGCCCAGCGCCTGCTCGGCCCGCAGGTAGCCGGCCAGATGCTGGCTGGCGTTCTGCGGCCCGGCGGTGCCCAGCTCGTCCAGCTTGCGGCGGTGCGTCGCCAGCAGCTCCGGACTGGCGAAGAGCGACGCCGCCATCGGGAAGGCACGCCGGTAGAAGCGGACGGCCGCCAGCGCCACCTCCTGGAGGTGCCCGGCCGGGCCGCGTTCGTCGCCCACGACGTCCGGCAGCTGCTCCAGCGCCGTAGAGAACCGCGGGGCGCGCTCGTGCAGCACCCGGACGAAGATCTCCTCCTTGTTGCGGAAGTGCTTGTACAGCGCCGCCTCGGAGCACCCGGCCTCCCGGGCGATCTGCTTCGTAGTCGTGCGGGTCAGCCCCACGGTCGCCATCAGAGTGGCGGCGGCGTCGAGGATGCGGGCGCGCGTGCGGGCGCCTCCGGTCAGCGGAGCGGCGGCGTCTTGGGGCATGGCCCCGATCCTACATTGACAGGTGAGTGGGTACTCACTCACACTCCTCGGTGAGTGAGTACCCACTCACCTGGCGTGTGCATCCCGCATCCACGCGACACCCACTCATCCCGGGAGAGGCATGAAGCTCACCGTTCTCGGCGCGTCGGGCGGCGTCGGCCGGTACCTCGTCCGCCACGCGCTGGCCGACGGACACGAGGTGACCGCCGCGCTGCGCAGCCCGGAGAAGCTCACCGAGCGGCACGACCGCCTGACCGTCGTCCGCGCGGACGCGCTCGACGCCGCCTCCGTCGAGGCCGTGGTCGACGGGGCCGACGCGGTGCTCTCCGGCATGGGCCAGGTCGGCCGGCACGACCCGCTGCGGCCCGCTTCCACCTCGGCCCGCGCGGTGGTCGAGGCGATGAAGTCCACCGGCGTACGGCGCGTGCTCATGATCAGCGCGGGCCCGCTCAACCGCGCCGGCACCGGCCAGCCGTTCGTCAGCCACCGGGTGTTCGGGCCGCTGCTGTGGGCGGTCCTCAAGGAGCTGTACACCGACCTGGAGCGCATGGAGGCCGTACTGCGCGGCAGCGGCCTGGACTGGACCGCGGTCCGCCCGCCCCGCCTGCTCGACAAGCCGGGCGAGGGCCGCTACCGCCACGCCGTCGAAGCCGGCCCGGCCGGAGCGTCCATCGCCCGCGCCGACGTGGCCCGCGCCATGCTCGATTTCCTCGCCGATCCGCGGACCTACGGCCACACGGTCGGCATCAGCCGCTGAGCCACCGCCGGGCCGGGCTCAGTCCGCCGCCGACGCGGTGGGCGGACTCTGGCCGTCCACCACCGCCCGCACCTCCGCCACCAGCCGCTCCGCCTGCGCCAGCGCACGGCGCAACTCCTCCTCCGCGGGCCCGAGCCGGGACAGCACGGCGGCGGCGCGGTCCCCGAAGCCGGACGGTGTCCGCGGCAGCGCCGCGGCCGCCGCCAGCGCGCCCTTCTCGTTGAGGCACCAGACACCGTGGTGCGCGTGCAGCGCCTGGACGAGGTGGCCGACGGCGCGGGACAGGCACAGCGCCGCGTGCAGCACGTCCCGCGTCGCGTACGACCGGCCGGCCATCGCCGTCGAGAACCCGGCGTCCCAGACCGCGGCACCGGTCAGCGCCGTGCGCAGCGCCGGCGGGTAGTCCTGGGCCGCCTTCTTCAGACGGGCCAGCTCGCCGTCGGTGTCGGCGAGCACCCGGCCCAGCGCCGCCTCACCCGGGTAGGCGGGTGACCAGAAGCCGAGCGGATGACCGGCCTGGACGCCGATCTCGAAGCGGCCGGCGCGGCATTCCTCCCACACCCGCCACACCCGGTCGACGTCCCGCAGGATCCAGTCCATACGGCTCCCGTCAGGCAGCACGAGCCAGGCACCGCCGTTGACCCACGCGCCCCAGGACCCCGGCGCGTACACCTCGACGGGCTCGCCGGTCAGCTCCGCGGCCAGCGTCCCGAGCGCCGCCAGATCCGGCTCGCCCCGGTAGTAGAGCCCCAGGTCCCAGTCGGAGTCCGGTCGGTGCGTCCCCCGCGCCCGGCTCCCCCCGAGCATCACCCCGACCACTCCGGGCACCCGCGCGACCTTGGCGGCGATCTCTCCCACGGTGTCTTCCACAGGAGCAATCTAGGCGCGCGGGCGGCCGCGGTTCACGTCATTTTCCCGGCTACCGCCGGCTCACCTTCCCCACGTGCCGCCGGCGACCACCGGCGGCACCCCGTCCTCCAGCTCCGCCGGTCCGCGGCCGTCCGCGAGGGCCTTGAGGGCGGCGCCGATGCGCAGCGCCATGGCCCGGTTCACCAGGGTCTGCGCCTCGTCCCAATGGACCAGCCGCCACGACAGCAGCTCCTCCTCCTGCAGCCGGATGGCGGCGAGCCGGTCCGCGTCCAGCACTCCGCCGTCGAAGAGGTACGACACCAACGGAGGCCGCCCCTCCCCGCGCACCCAGTCGACGGCGAGCAGCGGGCCCAGCTCGACGTCCAGGCCGATCTCCTCGGCGGTCTCGCGGCGCGCGGCCTGGCGGGGCGACTCGCCGCGGTCCGACTCGACGGTCCCGCCCGGCAGGATCCAGGTGTCGCGATAGTTGGGCTCCACGAGCAGAATGCGACCCTCCGCGTCACGGAAGATCGCTCCAGCCCCCGCGAGAACACGGGGCAGTCCGGCAAGGTACGTGGCGTAATCCATGGTCGTCACGGCGCGAGCCTAGAGCCTGCCCGGCTGATCTTCGAGGGCGCACTTTGGTGCGTTCGGGAGCGCCCGCGACCGATGTGCCCTGTTCGCCGGGCCGCCGGCCGGATAAGGTCACAGCGGCGCGACTGCCAGTTCGAAAGCAAGGGGAAACACGGTGGCGGACGCAGCAAGGACACACACAGCACATGTGCTGATCGCCGCGGACAAGTTCAAGGGTTCGCTCACGGCCGTCGAGGTCGCCGAGCACGTCACGGCCGGTCTGCGGCGCGTGGTCCCCGATCTGGACGTGGCGGCCGTCCCGGTCGCGGACGGCGGCGACGGCACGGTTGCGGCGGCGCTCGCGGCGGGTTTCACCCGCCATGAGGCACGGGTCACCGGCCCCACCGGCGTGCCGGTGACGGCCACCATCGCGCTGCGCGACGACGGCACCGCGGTGGTGGAGATGGCGGAGGCGTCCGGCCTCCAGCACCTGCCCGGGGGCGTCTTCGCCCCCCTGACGGCGACCACGTACGGCACCGGGGAGCTGCTGCTGGCGGCCCTGGACGCGGGCGCGACCACCATCGTCTTCGGCGTCGGCGGCAGCGCCACGACCGACGGCGGCGCGGGCATGCTCGCGGCGCTTGGCGCCCGCTTCCTCGACGCGGACGGTGCGCCGGTCGCCCCCGGCGGCGGCCCGCTGCGCGATCTGGCCACGGCCGACCTGTCCGGCCTGGACCCCCGGCTGGCCAAGACCGAGATCGTGCTCGCCAGCGACGTCGACAATCCGCTGACGGGTCCCAAGGGCGCCCCGGCGGTCTACGGGCCGCAGAAGGGTGCCAGTGCGGACGACGTGGCCACGCTCGACGCCGCCCTCGCGCACTACGCCGAGGTGCTGGCGCGCGCGGTCGGCCCCAAGGCCGCCGAGCACGCCCTGGCGCCCGGCGCGGGCGCGGCCGGCGGCATCGGCTACGGGGCGCTGGTGGGTCTGGACGCGGCCTTCCGGCCGGGCATCGAGGTCATGCTCGATGTGCTGGGCTTCGCCCCGGCCCTGGCGAAGGCCACCTTCGTGATCACCGGCGAGGGCTCGCTGGACGAGCAGACCCTGCACGGCAAGGCACCGGCCGGTGTCGCCGCCGCCGCCCGGGCGGCCGGCCTGGACGTGGTCGCGGTCTGCGGCCGGCTCCAGCTGCCGCAGGAGGCCCTGAGCCGGGCCGGTATCCAGCGCGCGTACGCCCTGACGGACCTGGAGTCCGACCCGGCCCGCTGCATGGCCGAGGCGGGCCCGCTGCTGGAGCGGGCGGCGCAGGACCTGGCCCGCGACTTCCTGGTCTGAGGCCGGCCCCGGCGCACACGCCGCAGCAACGCCGAGAGCCCCGAGCGAATCGTTCGCTCGGGGCTCTCGGCGTTGCGTTACGGGATGCCGCGTCTGCGCTAGGGCAGCTGCGCGGCGCGGGACTCGGCCCGCGACTCGCGGCGGTTGTCGCGGAAGGTGTTGACCCTCCGGGCCGTCGCGAACAGCGGGATCATCGCGCCCAGGACCACCTGGAGGGAGCAGCCGGTCTGCAGCAGCAGCTGGCCGCCGGGGGCGTCCAGCGCCCAGGCCGCGAGCATGCCCATGCTGAGCACGATCCAGCTGAGCATCGCCACCGCGAGCCTGCCGCGCGGCTTGGGGTACTCGACCCGGCTCACCATCAGCCAGGCCACCCCGATGATCGCCAGCAGCGTGGGCAGGAACGGCAGCTCCAGCAGCACGATCGCCACGACGCTCAGGGCGCCGAAGGGGCTCGGCATGCCCTGGAAGATCCCGTCGCGCAGGGTGACACAGGAGAACCGCGCGAGCCGCAGCACCACCGCCAGCAGCACCACGACCGCGGCCACCAGGGACACCCGCTGGTGCGCGCTTTGGAGGGCGACCATGCCCCAGGTCACGACGAAGTACGCGGGCGCCAGCCCGAAGCTGATCAGGTCCGAGAGGTTGTCGAGCTCGGCCCCCATCGCCGAGGCCCGCAGCTTGCGTGCCACCAGCCCGTCGAAGAGGTCGAAGACCGACGCGAGCAGCATCAGGATCACGGCCATGGCCGCGCTGTGCCGGGCCATCCCGCCGTCCTCGGTCCCCGTGAGGTGCGGGATGAGGACTCCGGTGGTGGTGAAGTACACCGCCATGAAGCCGCAGATCGCGTTGCCGAGGGTGAGGGTGTCCGCTATTGACAGCCGCGTGGACAGCGGCATGTCGTCCTCGTCCTCGTCGGTCTCGGGTGCCCAGCCCGCCTGTGTCTCGGGATCAATCACGGTCAAGTCGAGTCACCCCCGCGGTGGTGGCCTGGCCGACCTCGACCGCCACCTCGACGCCCTCCGGGAGGTAGACGTCGACGCGCGAGCCGAAGCGGATCAGACCGATCCGCTCGCCCTGCTCCACCTTGGTGCCCTCGGGCACGTAGGGGACGATGCGGCGGGCCACCGCACCGGCGATCTGCACCATCTCGATGTCGCCGAGCTCGGTGTCGAAGTGCCAGACGACCCGCTCGTTGTTCTCGCTCTCCTTGTTGAACGCCGGAACGAACCCGCCGGGGATGTGCTCGACGGAGGTCACCGTGCCGGCCAGCGGCGCGCGGTTGACGTGGACGTTCAGCGGGCTCATGAAGATCGCGACGCGGGTGCGCCCGTCCTTCCACGGCATGATGCTCTGCACCACGCCGTCGGCCGGAGAGATGACGCGACCCTGAGCGATCTCCCGCTCGGGGTCGCGGAAGAACCACAGCATGCCCGCCGCCAGAGCAGTGGTGGGCACGGCAACGGCGGCCCAGCGACCCGACCGGCGGGACCGGGCGAGGCTGACCGCTGCCGTGGCAACGGTCGGCAGGAGCCACGGCGACGCTCCGCGCGCGAGGCGGACGCGACCGCGTTGTGCAGAGGATTGGCTGTGGGGCATGGATGACCTTCGTAGCGGAGGATGCCGCGTATGGATACGGGGGACGGCGGCTTTCCAAGGATGCTATCGGTTGCGAGCGGCAACTGGCCAAGAGCCAGCGCCAATCCGTGGCCGAAGTAGGATGACGGGGTGTGATCTTCGTCTAGGGTAAATCGGCCCAAACCGGGCGTTCACCCCTGGATTCGGTACTCCTCCAGTAGCCGGCGACCAATGATCATTTTCTGGATCTCGGCGGTACCTTCACCGATCAGGAGCATCGGGGCCTCGCGGTAGAGGCGCTCGATCTCGTACTCCTTCGAGAAGCCGTACCCGCCATGGATGCGGAACGCGTCTTCCACTACCTCCTTGCAGTACTCGGAGGCCAGGTACTTCGCCATGCCCGCCTCGAGGTCGTTTCGCTGGCCCGAGTCCTTTTTGCGAGCGGCGTTAACCATCATCGCATGGGCTGCTTCGACCTTTGTCGCCATTTCTGCCAATTTGAACTGAATGGCCTGATGCTGGGCGATCGGCTTGCCGAAGGCGTGTCGCTGCTGCGCGTAGGAAACGCCCAGCTCGAAGGCGCGCTGGGCGACGCCGCAGCCCCGTGCCGCCACATTGACCCGGCCGACCTCGACGCCGTCCATCATGTGATAGAAGCCACGTCCGGTCTGGCCGCCGAGCACCCGATCGGCGGGAATGCGCAGCCCGTCCATGATCAGTTCGGTGGTGTCGACGCCCTTGTAGCCCATTTTGTCGATCTTGCCCGGGATGGTCAGGCCGGGGCGCACCTCGCCGAACCCGGCCTCCTTCTCCACGAGGAAGGTCGTCATCGACTTGTGCGGAGCGGTGCCCTCCGGGTGGCCCTCGTCCGTACGGCACAGCACCGCCACGAGGGTGGACGAACCGCCGTTGGTGAGCCACATCTTCTGGCCGTTGAGGACGTAATCGTCGCCGTCCCGCACACCCTTGGAGGAGATGGCCGAAACGTCCGAGCCCAGCGCCGGCTCCGACATCGAGAAGGCGCCCCGGATTTCACCGGCCGCCATCTTCGGCAGGAAGTAGTCCTTCTGCTCCTGCGTGCCGTGCTGCTTGAGCATGTACGCCACGATGAAATGGGTGTTGATGATGCCGGAGACGCTCATCCACCCGCGGGCGATCTCCTCGACGGTCAGCGCGTAGGTGAGCAGGGACTCGCCCAGCCCGCCGTACTCCTCCGGAATCATCAGGCCGAACACGCCGAGTTCCTTCAGGCCCTCGACGATCTGCGTCGGGTACTCGTCGCGGTGTTCGAGCTCGGTGGCGACCGGCAGGATCTCCTTGTCCACGAAGTCGCGGACGGTGGAGAGGATTTCCCGCTGGATGTCGGTCAGGCCCTCGGTCTGCGCAAGACGGCTCATGGTGACTTACTTCTCCTTCTTGGCCGGCGGGGCCTTGAGCTCCGGGCGGCCGGGCTGTTCGCCGCCGCGCTCCTTGATGTAGGTGGCCGTCGGGACCATCACCTTGCGCCGGAAGACGCAGACCAGGGTCCCGTCCTGCTTGTAGCCCTTGGTCTCGACGTACACGATGCCGCGGTCGGACTTGGACTTCGACGGCGTCTTGTCGAGCACCGTGGTCTCGCCGTAGATCGTGTCGCCGTGGAAGGTCGGCGCCACGTGCTTCAGCGATTCGATCTCCAGATTGGCGATGGCCTTTCCGGAGACGTCCGGCACCGACATGCCCAGCAGCAGTGAGTAGATGTAGTTGCCGACGACGACGTTCTTTCCGAAGTCGGTGGTCTGCTCCGCGTAGTTGCTGTCCATGTGCAGCGGGTGATGGTTCATCGTGAGCAGGCAGAAGAGGTGGTCGTCGTATTCGGTGACGGTCTTCCCCGGCCAGTGCTTGTACACGTCGCCGATGGTGAACTCTTCATAGGTACGGCCGAACTGCATCGCGCTTATGCCTCCGGGGCCTCGAACTTGGACGTACGGATCATGCCGGCGGCCCGGCCCTTGCCGGCGATCACCAGCGCCATCTTCCGGCTCGCCTCGTCGATCATCTCGTCGCCGAGCATCGCGGAACCCTTGGCCCCGCCCGCCTCCGAGGTGTGCCACTCGTAGGCGTCCAGGATCAGCTCGGCGTGGTCGTAATCCTCCTGGGAGGGGGAGAACACCTCATTGGCGGCCTCGACCTGACCCGGGTGCAGCACCCACTTGCCGTCGAAGCCGAGCGCGGCGGCGCGGCCGGCCACCTCGCGATAGCCGTCAATGTTCTTGATCTGAAGGTACGGACCATCAATTGCCTGCAGATCGTAGGTCCGTGCCGCCATCAGGATGCGCATCAGAATGTAGTGATAGGCGTCCGCGCCATAGCCGGGCGGCTGCTCGCCGACCACCAGGGACTTCATGTTGATGGACGCCATGAAGTCGGCCGGGCCGAAGATGATGGTCTCCAGGCGCGGCGAGGCACCGGCGATCGCATCGACGTTCACCAGGCCCTTGGCGTTCTCGATCTGCGCCTCGATGCCGATCCGGCCGACCTCGAAGCCCATGGTCTTCTCGATCTGCGTCAGCAGCAGGTCCAGCGCCACGATCTGCTGGGCGTCCTGGACCTTCGGCAGCATGATGCAGTCGAGGTTCTGCCCCGCGCCCTCGACGACCGTGACGACATCGCGGTACGTCCAGTGCGTCGTCCAGTCGTTGACCCGTACGACCCGCGTCTTGCCGGTCCAGTCGCCGCCGTTCAGCGCGTCGACGATGGTGTGCCGCGCGCCCTCCTTGGCGAGTGGGGCGCAGGCGTCCTCCAGGTCCAGGAACACCTGGTCCGCGGGGAGGCCCTGGGCCTTCTCCAGGAAGCGCGGATTGCTGCCGGGGACCGCGAGGCACGAGCGGCGCGGCCGCAGTCGGCTGACAGGCGCTGGCGCTGTCATGCGGGGACCTCCAGGGGGTCGAGCTGGTTCGCTTTGCGGATCTCGTCGACGATACGGCCGATGATCTCCGTGATACCGAAGTCCTTCGGTGTGAAGACGGCCGCCACTCCGGCTTCCTTGAGCGCGGCCGCGTCGGCGGAGGGGATGATGCCGCCGACGATGACGGGCATGTCGTCCACGCCGGTACGGCGCAGCCGGGCCAGTACGTCCGGGACCAGCTCGGCGTGCGAGCCGGACAGGATGGACAGGCCGACGCAGTGCACGTCCTCGGCGACCGCCGCCGAGACGATCTGTTCCGGGGTGAGCCGGATGCCCTGGTAGATCACCTCGAAGCCGGCGTCCCTGGCCCGTACGGCGATCTGCTCGGCGCCGTTGCTGTGCCCGTCCAGGCCGGGCTTGCCGACCAGCAGCCGCAGCTTGCCGCTGCCGAGCTCGGCCGCGGTCTTGGCGACCTTCTCGCGGACCGCCGCCAGCGGGCTGCCCTCCTCGGCGGCGACCGCCAGGGGGGCGCTGGAGACACCCGTGGGCGCCCGGAACTCACCGAAGACGTCCCGCAGGGCCCAGGCCCACTCGCCGGTCGTCACACCGGCGCGGGCGCACTCCAGGGTGGCCGCGAAGAGGTTGGCGTCACCGGCCGCGGTCTTCTTCAGGGCCGACAGCGCCTCCTGGGCGCGCACCTCGTCGCGGTTGTCCCGCCAGTCGTGCAGGGCCTGCACGACCCGCGCTTCATTGGCCGGGTCGACGGTCATGATGGCGGTGTCGAGGTCCGCGGTGAGCGGGTTGGGCTCGGTGGACTCGAAGCAGTTGACGCCGACGATCTTCTCCTCGCCCGCCTCGATCCGGGCCCGTCGCTCGGCGTGCGCGGAGACCAGCTGCGACTTGAGGTAGCCGGACTCCACCGCGGCCATCGCGCCGCCCATCTCCTGGATCCGCTCGATCTCGGCGAAGCAGTCGGTGACCAGGGCGTCGACCTTGGCCTCGATGACGTGCGAGCCGGCGAAGATGTCCTCGTACTCCAGCAGGTCGCTCTCGTGCGCCAGGACCTGCTGGATGCGCAGCGACCACTGCTGGTCCCAGGGGCGCGGCAGGCCCAGTGCCTCGTTCCAGGCCGGGAGCTGCACGGCCCGGGCGCGGGCGTCCTTGGAGAGGGTGACGGCGAGCATCTCCAGCACGATCCGCTGGACGTTGTTCTCCGGCTGCGCCTCGGTCAGCCCGAGCGAGTTGACCTGGACGCCGTAGCGGAAGCGGCGCTGCTTGGGGTTGTCGATGCCGTAGCGCTCGCGGGTGATCCGGTCCCAGATGCGGCCGAAGGCGCGCATCTTGCACATCTCCTCGACGAACCGGACACCGGCGTTCACGAAGAACGAGATACGGGCCACGACGTCGCCGAACTTCTCCGGCGGCACCTGCCCGGAGTCGCGCACCGCGTCCAGCACCGCGATGGCGGTGGACATCGCGTACGCGATCTCCTGCACCGGCGTCGCCCCGGCCTCCTGCAGGTGGTAGCTGCAGATGTTGATCGGGTTCCACTTGGGGATGCTGGCCACCGTGTACGTGATCATGTCGGTGGTCAGTCGCAGGGAGGGCCCCGGCGGGAAGACGTGCGTCCCGCGCGAGAGGTACTCCTTGACGATGTCGTTCTGGGTGGTCCCCGACAGCTTGGTGATGTCGGCACCCTGCTCCTCGGCGACCACCTGGTACAGCGCCAGCAGCCACATCGCCGTCGCGTTGATGGTCATCGAGGTGTTCATCTGGTCCAGCGGGATGTCCTGGAACAGCCGCCGCATGTCACCCAGGTGCGACACCGGGACCCCGACCCGGCCGACCTCGCCGCGGGCGAGGACGTGGTCGGGGTCGTAGCCGGTCTGCGTCGGAAGGTCGAACGCGACCGACAGCCCGGTCTGCCCCTTGGCGAGGTTGCGCCGGTACAGCTCATTGGACGCCTCGGCGGTGGAATGCCCGGCGTAGGTCCGCATCAGCCACGGACGATCCTTCTGACGCTCAGTCATATCAGGCCCGAATCTTCGAGGTTCGAAACGTCCGAGGTGTCTCAGGCGTTCCGGCCGGTGTCTGTGGGTCCGCGCCGCTTACGCGTCGCGGAACCGGTTGATGGCGTCCAGGTGCTTGGCGCGCATCTCCTCGTCGCGCACACCCATACCCTCTTCGGGCGCCAGTGCCAGCACGCCGACCTTGCCCTGGTGCAGATTGCGGTGCACGTCGTACGCCGCCTGACCGGTCTCCTCGAGGGTGTAGGTCTTGGAGAGGGTCGGGTGGATCTTGCCCTTGGCGATCAGCCGGTTGGCCTCCCACGCCTCGCGGTAGTTCGCGAAGTGCGAGCCGACGATCCGCTTCAGCGACATCCACAGGTAGCGGTTGTCGTACTCGTGCATGTAGCCCGAGGTCGAGGCGCAGGTGGTGATGGTGCCGCCCTTGCGGGTGACATAGACGCTCGCGCCGAAGGTTTCCCGGCCGGGGTGCTCGAAGACGATGTCGATGTCCTCGCCGCCGGTGAGCTCGCGGATGCGCTTGCCGAAGCGCTTCCACTCCTTCGGGTCCTGGGTGCGCTCGTCCTTCCAGAACTTGTAGCCCTCGGCGCTGCGGTCGATGATCGCCTCGGCGCCCATCTTCCGGCAGATCTCCGCCTTCTGCTCACTGGAGACGACACAGATCGGGTTGGCGCCGCCGGCCAGCGCGAACTGGGTGGCGTAGCTGCCCAGCCCGCCGCTCGCGCCCCAGATCAGGACGTTGTCGCCCTGCTTCATCCCGGCACCGTTGCGGGACACCAGCTGGCGGTAGGCGGTCGAGTTGACCAGGCCGGGCGCCGCCGCCTCCTCCCAGCTCAGGTGCTGGGGCTTGGGCATCAGCTGGTTGGACTTGACCAGGGCGATCTCGGCCAGACCGCCGAAGTTGGTCTCGAAGCCCCAGATGCGCTGCTCGGGGTCGAGCATGGTGTCGTTGTGGCCGTCGGAGGACTCCAGCTCGACGGACAGGCAGTGCGCCACGACCTCGTCGCCGGGGTTCCAGGCGTTGACGCCGGGCCCGGTGCGCAGCACGACACCGGCCAGGTCGGAGCCGATGACGTGGTACGGCAGGTCGTGCCGCTTGGCGAGCGGGGAGAGGCGGCCGTAGCGCTCCAGGAACCCGAACGTCGACAGCGGCTCGAAGATCGAGGTCCACACCGAGTTGTAGTTCACGGAGGAGGCCATCACGGCCACCAGCGCCTCGCCGGGGCCGAGCTCGGGCACCGGCACGTCGTCGACGTGCAGCGACTTGCGGGGGTCCTTCTCCTTGGTGGTGAGGCCGTCGAACATCTCGACCTCGTCCTTGCGCACGGTCACCGCGCGGTAGGACTCGGGGATGGGCAGCGCGGCGAAGTCGGCGCTGGTGGTGTCAGGCGCGAGGATTGCGTCCAGGATTTCGTTCACGGGGTGCCTCCGGCGGTTGGGGCCTCCCCTCGCTCGAGCGCAGCCGAGAGCTTGGGGAACCGTTGAGGGAACGGCTTGAGGGAACGTCGGGGGTGGAGCGGAGGTGGTGCCGTCGGTTCGGCCGGGGGTGGCGCCGTCTCCGTCGTCTCCGCGGGGGCGCGGAGTCGTCGGACGCGGTGCCTGGCAGCGCTGGTGTGCGCGGGTCCAGCCGCAGCTGGGTTTTCGCCTGTGACGCAGGCGTCCGGGCGGACAGCCACGTAGGGCTGGTGGGACAGCCGGCGCGCGTGGGTTCGCTACGCGCCGGCCGCCCGGACACCCTCAACGTATGACACCGCGTGCCAGTCGACAAGACACTGAGTGCCAGGAATTTCTCTCAGATGTCATCCGGGCGGCACGCATGAGCAACGGATGGCCCGATCGGAGGCGTATTGGACACACAGGGAAATCATGCATGCACCCGGCGTCAACGCTGCGGTGGTTAGGCCATTCGGGTTATGGCCCGGTCGGCGCCGGCGCCGGCACCTTGGCCGCTCGCGGACCCCCGCCCGCCCTCGATCTCCGCCTCGGACGGCAGCGCCGGCGCCTCGGTCGTCGCTCGTACGTCGTTCGACCTGCGCACCGCCGCCAGGCCGCCGTGCACGGCCCGCCCGTAGTGGTCGCCGCGGCCGCGTGGTCGCCGTGCTCCGCCGCCTGCTCGCCGAGGTCGTCGTCCAGCTCCGGCGAGCGCACCCCGGCCCGGACGCGGACTCGGCGTCGATGCTGGTGCCGGGGCGCAGCGCCCGGCGGCGCGGTATGCGCCCGTCCGGGTCGTCCAGCCCCTGTACGAAGCCTCGAACGCCTGCCGTACCGGGGCGAGTTCGGCGAGCCGCTCGCCGGGCGGACGTAACGCGGCAGGACCCGTTGCGTGTTGTCGTCACCGCTGCGCAGCCGACCCGTCACTACGTCGAGCGTCAGCGGCAAGTCGCCGCAGAGCGCGACGGCTTGGTCCAGGTGCGCCGGGCGGGGGCCGGCTCGGCCCGCCCCGCTCGCGTCCGCCACGTCCCCGTGGACAGCACGAGCGAGCCGGGTCCGTCAGGCCGTCACGAGATCACTTCCGGTCCTTGATCGCCTTGCGGATCGTGCGCATGACCTCGTCCAGCGGCGCGTCCGTGCGGGCCACCGCTACCAGGACCTCGCCCTCCCGCGAGACGGACGCCGGCGGCTGCTCCCCGGTGGTGGTGCGGCCGGCGCCGATGCCGGCGCCGAAGGTCTCGCGGACGATCTCGAAGGCGTGGTCCAGCTGCGCCTCGACGTCGCCCTCCGCGCCGGCCCGCAGCCAGCGGCGCAGTACGTGGTTGTGCGCGGTCACCACGGCGGACGCGGCGACCTCGGCCAGCAGCGGGTCGTCGTCGCCCTCGCGGTGGGCGCCCTCGTCGAAGTGCCCCAGGAGATAACGGGTGAACAGCCGCTCGTAGCGGGCCACCGAGGCGATCTCGGCCTCCCGGAGGGTGGGTACCTCGCGGGTCAGACGGTAACGGGCGACCGACACGGCCGGGGAGGCCGCGTACATCCGCATGACCTCCTTGATGCCGCGGCAGACCGTGTCGAGGGGGTTCTCGTGCGGCGGGGCGGCGTCCAGGACGGCCTCGGCCCGTACGAGGGTGTCGTCGTGGTCGGGGAAGATCGCCTCTTCCTTCGAACGGAAGTGGCGGAAGAAGGTGCGCCGGGCGACGCCCGCGGCCGCCGCGATCTCGTCGACCGTGGTCGCCTCGTAGCCCTTGGTCGCGAACAGCTCCATGGCCGCCGCCGACAGTTCGCGGCGCATTTTGAGCCGTTGCGCGGCCGCCCGGCGGGTGCCGGGAGTGCTGGTCTCGGGGGTCTCGGAGGGCTGCGTGCGAGCGGGCTGGGACATGTGGGGACGGTACTGCATATTTACGCGACCTGCGGCATGAGGTGCCGCCTCCGCCCTTGTGAGCGGGGGTGGACCGCCGTCGGGCTCCAGCAGTCCACCCCAGCCTCCCCCTCCCGGGCGGGGGCGCCGCCACGCGTCAGCGCCGGGCGTACTCACGGAAGCCGCGGCCGGTCTTGCGGCCGAGGCAGCCCGCGGCGACGAGGTGCTCCAGCAGCGGGGCCGGGGCGAGCCCCGGGTCGCGGAACTCGGCGTGCAGCACCTTCTCGATGGCCAGGGACACGTCCAGACCAACCACGTCGAGGAGTTCGAACGGGCCCATCGGATAGCCGCCGCCGAGCTTCATGGCGGCGTCGATGTCGTCCAGGGACGCGTAGTGCTCCTCGACCATCTTGATCGCGTTGTTCAGGTACGGGAACAGCAGCGCGTTCACGATGAAGCCGGCCCGGTCCCCGCAGTCCACCGGGTGCTTGCGGACCTTGGCGCACACCGCCCGCACCGTGGCGTGCACGTCGTCGGCGGTCAGGACCGTACGGACGATCTCGACCAGCTTCATGGCCGGTGCCGGGTTGAAGAAGTGCATCCCGATGACGTCCTGCGGGCGCGAGGTGGCGCGGGCGCAGGCGACGACGGGCAGCGAGGAGGTCGTGGTGGCCAGGACGGCGCCCGGCTTTACGACCTTGTCCAGCGCCTTGAACAGCTCCTGCTTGACCGCCAGGTCCTCGGCCACCGCCTCGACCGCCAGGTCCACGTCGGCGAACGCGTCGAGCGAGCCGGCCGGGGTGATCGCCGACAGCGCGGCGTCCCGGGCCTCGGCGGTCAGCCGGCCCTTCTCCACCGAGCGGCCCAGCGACTTGGCGATCCTGGCCTTGGCCTTCTCGGCCTTCTCCAGGCTGCGGGCGGCCAGCACGACGGAGTAGCCGGCCTTGGCGAAGACCTCGGCGATGCCGCTGGCCATCGTCCCGGAGCCGGCGACGCCGACACTGGAGACCGCCCGCCCGGCGGCGTCCCCGCCGGCCGCTGCCGGGCTCTCGGCATCCGGAACCACCGTGGGGCTGCCCGGAGCCTCGTACGTGTAGAAGCCCCGCCCCGCCTTGCGGCCGGTCAGCCCCGCCTCGGCCAGCTGGCCCAGGATCGGCGCGGGGGCGTGCAGGCGGTCGTGGGACTCGGCGTACATCGCCTCCAGGACCGTACGGGCGGTGTCCACGCCGATCAGGTCGAGCAGCGCGAGCGGGCCCATGGGCAGACCGCAGCCGAGCCGCATCGCGGCGTCGATGTCCTCGCGGGTCGCGTACTTCGACTCGTACATCGCCGCGGCCTGGTTCAGATAGCCGAAGAGCAGCCCGTCGGCGACGAAACCGGGCCGGTCGCCGACCGAGATCGGGTCCTTGCCCAGGTCGCGGGCGAGCTGGGTGACGGCCGCGACGGCGGTCGGCGCGGTGAGCACCGAGGAGACCACCTCGACCAGCTTCATGGCCGGTGCGGGGTTGAAGAAGTGCACGCCGAGCACCCGCTCGGGGCGCTGCGAGTCGGCGGCCAGCCGTGTCACGGACAGCGCGTTGGTGCCGGTGGCCAGGATGGCGTCCGGACGCACCACGGCGTCCAGTCCGGCGAAGACCTGCCGCTTGAGCTCGTAGTCCTCGGGCACCACCTCGATGACGAGGTCGGCGTCCGCGGCCGCCTGCAGGTCGGTGAAGGTGCGGAAGCGGGCCAGGATGTCCTGGCGCTCGCGCTCGGTGATCCGCTCGCGCTGCACCGCGCGGGCGGTGGCGGCTTCGAGCGTGGCGACGGCGTGCCGGGCCGCGCCCTCGTCGGTGTCGATGCCGACGACCTCGCGGCCGGCCCGGGTCAGCACCTCGGCGATACCGGTGCCCATGGTGCCCAGACCGACGACGGCCACGGTGGAAAGGGACGGTGGGGAGGCTTCAGTTGAGAGATCTGGGGTGGACTGAGGGCCCATCGCGAGACTCCTGAGGGTGTTCCCCTGAGGGCAGGGGAGAAAGTGACGACTGAGGGGTGTCCGCGCGGACGCGAGGCGTAGCGAAACGCAGCGGCGGGAAATACGGCGGTGGGCCGAGAGAGCCGCAGCGCTGCTGGCAGCGCCGGCGGTGGCGGAGGTGCGGCGGGCCCTGTCCCGGGGCCGTGCCGTCGCTCCGTACTGGTGTCGTGCTGTGCGGTGCCGAACCGACTTCACTCTGTGGCGGCTGCGTCACCAGGCCGCCTGAGCAGTGGTGCTGCTCGTTCCAGCAGGTTAACCGGTGGGTAACCGGAGCGCCAGGGGTAGTGCGGGTCATTAGGCTGTGGTGCAGGCCACGTCGCAGGGACCGGGGCGGCCCGGCGGGAGGGAGCGACAAATGGAAGAGGAATTCCACGAGTTGACGGACCGGGTGCGGGCCGAACTCCGCTCCCCGCAGGATCTGGTCGCCTACGAACGGTTACTGGGGCTGGCCCGCAAGAACACCCCCGCCGGGCGGGAGGAACTGGCCCGGATGCTGGTCGCCGTCGAACGCCCTCTGTGGGCCCGGGAGATCGCCGCCTTCATTCTCGGCTGCGCCGGGGACAAGCGCGCCTTCGAGACGCTCGTACTGCTGCTGAACTACCGCGACCCGGTGCGCTGCGCCACCGCCGCGCACGCCCTGAGCCGGCTCGGCGACCCGCGCACCGCCCGCGCCGCGGCCGCGCTCGCCACCAACCCGCTGCGCACCGCCTACGCCCTGCACCCGGTCCGGCTGCTCGCCGAGCTCCGCGCGCCGCAGTCCGTACCGGCACTGATCGCGACCCTGGAGCGGCTGCTGACCCCGCACACCCCCTATTGGCGGGTGGCGCTCGCCTGCGTCGAGGGCCTGGGTGCGCTGGGTGACCGGCGCGCCGTCCCCGCGCTGGCCGCCGCCGTCGCCCACCCCCGGCTCGCGGCGGCCGCGGCGGCGTCGCTGGCGCGTCTGGGGGTCCATGAGGTGCCCGGGCAGGACGGGCCCGAGGCGAAGGGGGGCGGCGGCCGGGACGGGGCCGACGACGCTCAGCGCGGGCCGGGCTCCAGCGGGCGCCAGTAGCGCACCTCGGGGACGCTGCTGCCCGCCACCTCGAACGCCTCCTGCGCCCCGTCCGGCACGAAACCGGCCCGCTCGTAGAAGCGCCGGGCGCGGGTGTTGTCGCGCAGCACCCACAGGTACAGCGCGCGGAATCCGCCCGCCCGTGCGCGTGCCGTACCGGCCGCCATCAGGGCGCGCCCGACACCGGTGCCGATCAGCCCGGGCGCCACGTACAGGGCCAGCAGCTCGCCCGCGGCCGGGCGGGCCGCGGCCGACTCATCGGCGCCCGGGGCGACATCGGGGTCGCGGCAGGGCCCGACGCACGCCCAGCCGACGACCTCGCCGTCCCGCTCGGCCACCAGGTCCGAGACCGCCGGCGATCGACGCGCGAACCACGAGCGCCGCTGCGCGGCATCCGCCGCCGCGCTCATCGCGTCCAGATACGCCTGCGGCATCAGCCCCCGGTACGCGGCCTGCCAGCCGCGGACACGCACGGCGGAGACCGCGTCGATGTCGGCCTCGGTCATCTCCCGTATCCGAACCCGGTGCGGTCGCCCCGCACCGGACCCGCCGGGCGGTCCGTCCAGTTCCCCGTTCATGGACCCGTTCATGACGCAAAAGCCTAGGAGGCCGGTCAAAGGGGTTTTCGGGCCGAGGAAAGCGCGTCCCGGAGGGTGTCCGCTTGACCTTGCCCCAGGCGTCAAGGTTCGAGACTCCCGGCATGGAACACCTCACGCACACCGGGCCGACCGTGCCCGGAACGGACCGCAGGGTCGTGATCATCACCGGGGCCGGCACGGGAATCGGGCGCGCGACCGCCCGTGCCTTCGCGGCGGAGGGGGCGCGCGTGCTGGCGGTGGGGCGCCGGACCGAGCCGCTGGCGGAGACGGCGGCGGAGGAGGGGAGCGCGGGCGGCGAGATCGTCCCGTACGCCGCGGACATCACCGCGGACGGCGCGCCCGAGGCCCTCGTGCGCCACGCCGTCGGCACCTACGGCCGACTCGACGTCCTGGTCAACAACGCGGCGGTGGTGGGCGGCGGGGCGCTCGGCACCTACACCAAGGAGGGCATGGCGCCGCAGCTGGCGACGAACCTCGTGGCGCCCGTGCTGCTGACCCAGGAAGCGGTGCCCCACCTGGAACGGACCGGCGGTGTCGTGGTCAACATCAGCACCTCGGTCGGCCAGCGGGGGTGGCCGGGCAACTCGGTCTACGCGGCGACCAAGACCGGGCTCGAACTCCTCACCCGCAGCTGGGCGGTGGAGCTCGCGCCGCGGGGCGTACGGGTCGTCGCGGTCGCCCCCGGCGCGATCGACACCCCGATCGCCCTGCACCAGGGCTGGTCGCCGGAGCAGCGGACGGCCATCCGCAAGTGGCAGATCGAGCACACCCCCATGGGGCGGATCGGCCGTCCCGAGGAGGTTGCCTGGGCGGTCACCCGGCTCGCCGCGCCGTCCGCGTCGTTCGTGACCGGGGTGGTCCTCCCGGTCGACGGGGGAGCGGTGGTGGGCTGATCCGGGAACCAGCGTCCGGCGCCAGGAGTTCACTCGGCAGGCAGGAGGGGCCGGCCGCTGTCGGCGGTCGTGGACGGGAGGGGACCGGTGCGGATCGGCGAGCTGGCGGCGCTCACGGGGGCGTCGACGCGTGCGCTGCGCAACTACGAGCGCGAGGGGCTGATCGCCTCGGAGCGGGCGGCCAACGGCTATCGGGTCTACGACGAGCGCGCGGCCGTACGGGTGCGCAACATACGGCATCTCCTGGAGGCCGGACTGACCCTCGCCGACGTCCGGTGCTTCGGCCCTTGCCTGGACGGGGACATGGCCGCCGCCCCGCCGTCCCCCGAGGGCCTGCGCATCGCCCGTGAGCGGCTCGCCGCCATCGACGAGCGGATAGCCGCCCAGCTGGCGGCGCGCGACCGCCTGGCGCGGGCCCTGGAGGCGGTCCCGGCCACTTCGGCGTAGGCGTCCGGCCGGCGCGGAGCGGGGCGCACCGCGCCCTTGTGGAGGGCGCCGGGGCTCACAGCAGCGTCAACTGGACGGGTTCGGCAGGGGCGTCGGGGGTGTGCTCGCCGGGTGCGGGAGCGGGGGGCGGTGGCGTGATCCGGCGGTGCTCGCCGGGGCGGGCGGGCCCGATCCCGTACTCGGCGGCGAGTTCATGGACCTGGCGGGTGATCCGGCGCTGGTACCACTTCGGGGCGTAGGCGCCGTCCGCGTACATCGTCTCGTAGCGCCGTACGAGCCGCGGATGGTGGTGCCCCAGCCAGGCCATGAACCATTCGCGGGCGCCGGGCCGCAGATGGAGGACGAGCGGGGTGACGGACCCGGCGCCGGCCTCCGCGACGGCCCGGACCGTGGCGCGCAGCTGCTCCGGCGCGTCCCCGAGGAAGGGGATGACCGGTGCCATCAGCACACCGCACGGGATCCCGTGCGAGGTGAGCGTGCGCACCACGTCCAGCCGGCGCTCCGGGGCGGGCGTGCCGGGCTCGACCGTGCGCCACAGCTCGCGGTCCAGGAAGCCGACGGAGACGGAGATGCCGACGTCGGTGACCTCGGCGGCCTGCCGCAGCAGCGGCAGATCGCGCAGGATCAGCGTGCCCTTGGTGAGGATCGAGAAGGGGTTGGCGTGGTCGCGCAGCGCCGCGATGATGCCGGGCATCAGGCCGTAGCGGCCCTCCGCGCGCTGATAGCAGTCGACGTTCGTGCCCATGGCTATGTGGTCACCGCGCCAGCGTCGCCCGGCCAGCTCGCGGCGCAGGAGGTCGGGAGCGTTGACCTTCACCACGATCTGCGAGTCGAAGCCGAGCCCGGTGTCGAGGTCGAGGTAGCTGTGCGTCTTGCGCGCGAAGCAGTAGACGCAGGCGTGGCTGCAGCCGCGGTAGGGGTTCACGGTCCATTCGAACGGCATCCGGGAGGCGCCCGGGACGCGGTTGACGATCGAGCGGGCGCGCACCTCGTGGAAGGTGATGCCGCGGAACTCGGGGGTGTCGATCGTGCGGCTGACGACGTCCGTGCCGAACAGGGCGGATCGGCTTTCGCCCAGATTGTCCCAGCGCATCGGGCCTCCTTCTGCGTGCTGCCGAGCCCCCCGGTCGCAATAATAGAACAAGTGTTCCCTTGTGGTCCGGCGGCCCGGATTTTGGGCGTGCCCCCCAGTGGTGGTTGGCTTGGCGGCGCATCGCAGGACCGGCAGCCGACTACTGGAGGAAGACACACATGGGTCAGGTCGAGGCCACCACGCAGCGCGAGATCGCGGCGGACCCGGAGGACGTGTTCGACGCGCTCGCCGACTACACCGGCACGCGCCAGCAGCTGCTGCCCGAGCACTTCAGCGAGTACGAGGTCCGCGAGGGCGGCGACGGCAAGGGCACCCTCGTCCACTGGAAGCTCCAGGCCACGAGCAAGCGGGTGCGCGACTGCCTGCTGGAGGTCGACGAGCCGACCGACGGCCAGCTCGTCGAGAAGGACCGCAACTCCTCCATGGTCACGACCTGGGTCGTCACTCCGGCCGGCGAGAAGCGGGCCAGGGTCGTGGTCACCACCACCTGGCAGGGCGCCGGCGGTATCGGCGGCTTCTTCGAGCGGACCTTCGCACCCAAGGGGCTCGGCCGGATCTACGACGCCATCCTCGCCAATCTTGCTTCCCGTATGGAGAAGTGACCCCCCGGTGCGGAAGGGCGGCCGCACGCGGAGACGACGGTGAAGAGGAGTGATCCGTCGTCACTTCCGTCACCCTGAGTGTGTGTCGTCACGCTCACCGGTTCGGGTGGTTTCCGGTGGGCCCAAGTGTCCGGCCCACCGGCTCGCTTCCGTCCGGAAAGCCCTGATGGGGGCCCAATAGGCCTCCGGGGAAAGGCACTTGACGTCCGTTCCCGCCCCGCACGCACCCTTTCGCCGCGCTTGAACGCTGTTGTCGCCCAATGCGAGAAATTGGGCGGCAGCAGGCGTGACGAGGGGAGCAGCACGTGGGCGGGACCACCCTGAGCGAGCGGACCGACGCGCCCGCTCCCGGCGCGGCGCCGGTGCCGCTCGGCCCCCGCCGCGTCCGCACGGTCGTCGCCGGCCTGCTGGTGACCCTGCTGCTCGCCGCCCTCGCCCAGACCGCGGTCGCCACCGCGCTCCCGAAGATCGTCGGTGAGCTGCCCGGCCCGGGCCGGATGTCCTGGGCGGTGACCTCCTACCTCCTGGCGTCGGCGGTCGCCCTGCCCCTCCACGGCAGACTCGGCGACCTGTTCGGCCGCAAGCCCGTCCTGCTCTTCGCGATCGTCGTCTTCACGGCCGGCTCGGCGCTGGCCGGCTGGTCGCGCACCATGGACGAACTGATCGTCTTCCGGGCCGTGCAGGGCCTCGGCGGCGGTGGGCTCATGATCGGCGCCCAGGCGATCACCGCCGACGTCGTACCGGCACCGGCCCGCGGCCGCGCCATGGGCCTGATCGGCGCCACCTTCGGCCTCGCCGCCGCGGCCGGGCCGCTGGTCGGCGGCCTCTGCGCCGACCACGCCTCCTGGCGCTGGTGCTTCTACCTCAACGTCCCCCTCGGCGTGCCGGCCCTCCTGGTCCTCGCCTTCGCCCTCAGGCTGCCCCGGCCCGCCGGCCGCCGCCGGCCCGACGTCGCCGGCGCGCTGCTGCTCGCCGCGTTCTCCACCTGCCTCGTCCTGCTGGCCAGTTGGGGCGGCACCGAGTACGCCTGGAACTCGCGGACCGTCCTCGGCCTCGGCGCCGGCGCGCTCGGCACCGCCCTGCTGTTCCTCGCCGTCGAGTACTTCGCCGCCGAACCGCTGATCCCGCTGCGGCTGTTGCGCGACTCGGTCTTCCACGTCACCGGTCTGATCGGCGCCGTCGTCGGCCTCGCGCTCTTCGGCGCCGCCGACTGTCTGCCGACCTTCCTCCGGGCGGCCGGCGGAGCCTCGGCCACCGAGTCCGGGCTGCTGATGCTGCCGGTGACGGGCGGCATCGTGCTCGCCACGGCCGTCTCCGCCCGGCTCATCGGCCGCACCGGCCACTACAAGGCCTTCCCCGTCCTGGGCTGCGCGGTGGCCGCGGCGGCGATGTGGCCGCTGTCGCGGTTGCGGCCGGACACCCCACGCGAGGTGTACGGCCTGTGGACGGGCCTCCTCGGCCTCGGCATCGGCCTGGTCGTGCCGATCCTGGTGCTCGCCGTACGCACCTCCGTACGCGGCCGCGACCGCGCCACCGCGACCAGCGCCGACCACTGCTTCCGGCAGATCGGCGGCAGCGTCGGCGCGGCCCTCTTCGGCACGCTCCTCGCCGACCGGCTCCTGCGCCGGCTCGGCGACCGGCTGCCGGGGTCGGCCCCGCTGCCCGACCCGGAGTCGATCACCCCGTACCTCGTGCGGGCGCTGCCGGCCTCGCTGCGCGACGGCCAGGTGGCCGCCTACGCGCACGCCGTGCCGGGGATCTTCTTCTACCTCGTGCCGGTGCTCGTCCTGGGCCTTGTGCTCGCCTTCTTCCTGAAAGAGAAACCGCTGGTGTCCCACGCCTCTCCTGCCCCGCAGGCCTCCCCGACCCCGCACGCCCCGTACGGCGAACCGGCCGCCCCCGCCGCCGTACCCCCGGCCCGCCCCGCCGCCGACGCGGCGGCCGTCGGCTCGTCCGGCCGCACGTCCGCGTACGCCCGGCCTCGCTCCCAGCCCGCCACGGGGCATCCGGGCGTTCCCGTGTGCGGCACCGTCCAGCACCACGACGGCTCCATCGTGCCGCGCGCCGCGCTCACCCTCATCGACGTCGACGGACGGCAGATCGGCCGCGGCGCCACCGGCGAGGACGGGCGGTACGCCCTGAGCACACCGGGCGCCGGTTCGTATGTGCTGGTCGCGGCCGCCGGCGGGCACCAGCCGCAGGCCGTCAGCGTCACCGTCGGCGAGCGGCCGGTCGAGCTGGACGTGGTCCTCGGCGGCGCCGGGCGCCTGGCCGGTGCCGTCACCACCGCCGACGGCACGCCCGTGCGCGACGCCATGGTCACCCTCACCGACGTCCGCGGCGAGGTGGTCGCGACCACCCGCTCCGGGCGTGAAGGAGGCTATGTCATGGGGGAGTTGGTGGCCGGGGAGTACACCCTCGCCGCCAGCGCCCCGGCGTTCCGGCCGACCGCGCTGCCGGTCACCGTCCAGGCGTCGCGCGAGACCCGCCAGGACGTCGAACTCGCCGGTGGCGCGGTGCTGCGCGGCACCGTACGGGCCGGTGGCGGCCGCCCCGTCGAGGACGCCCGGGTGACCCTCCTGGACACCGCCGGCAATGTCGTCGACACCGCGACCACCGGTGCCGACGGGCTGTTCCGCTTCGTGGACCTGTCGGCCGGCGAGTACACCGTGATCGCCGCAGGGTACCCACCGGTGGCCACCGTCCTGCAGATGGCCGGCGGCGGTCGGACCGAACGCGACCTGCAGTTGGGGCACGAGGACTGAAGCGCCCGCCCCGGGGCGGCGGCCGGCGGGCCCGCCGCCCCACCGGGACGTCGCCCGCGGTCAGCGCGGAGCGTCCGGAGCGGCGCGCCGAGCGGGTTGCGGCAGCCGGTGCGGGGCGGCGTCGGCACGGAAGCTCAGCCGGGTGACCAGGGGCCGGTCGCCGCGGAGCAGGGGCAGGGACGCGAGGCGGGGCGCGAGGTAGCCGAGGAGGCCGCGACCCGCGGGGAGCGGGACGTCGACCACGTCGCCGACGGCGGGGTGGGCACCGCGGAGCCGGTCCCGTTCGTGCGCGTCCATGCCCCAGGGCATCGGGGGCAGGCGGTGGCCGCCCGGCCCCTTCGCGCCGGCGCGGGTGCGGGCGGAGAAGCGCCGGGAGACGGAGTCGAACACCAGCGTGCCGCCGGGGAACGCCTCGGCGCAGGCGGCGATCAGCTGGGTCACCTGCGCGGGCCGCAGGTACATCAGCAGCCCCTGAGCGGTCACCAGGACCCCGCGCGCGGCGTCGACGCCCGTCGTCCACCGGCTGTCGCGGACGTCGCAGGCGACGAGCCGCTGCCGCGCGCCGTGGGGCAGGACGCGCCCGCGCAGCTCCAGCGGGTCGCTCAGGTCGACGGTGACCCATCGGGCGCGGCCGTTGTCCACCCGCCAGAACTGGGTCTCCAGGCCCTCGCCCAGCGCGATCACGGTGCCGTCCGGGTGGGTGGCGAGGAACGCCCGCACCACCTGGTCGAAGGCGAGGGCGCGCAGGGCGACGGCCTGCGCCACCCAGGGGCGGGCGGCGCCCAGCCGCTCCCGGAAGGGGAAGTCCAGCTCGGCGACGAGCCGTACGGCGCGGGGGTCGGGCAGCACGGTGTCGGGGCGGGCGGCCTCGGTGGCCCGGTGATAGAGGGTCCACAACGCCGTTTCGGGAACTCCCGTGAGGTCTGCCTTGATCATGCGGCGTTGATATCGCCGGTCGCGCCGCCCGTGGTGGACATCGGGGCGCCGGTCACCCTGGGGAGTGCAAAGTCGTATCGCAGGGACCCGAGCGGTCAGCGAGACAGGTCGCGGTGGATGACGCGGGCGGCGCTCTCCACGGCGTCCACACCGTCGTCCATGGTGCGGTTTCCGGTGGACAGCACCGCCATGCCGTAGTCGTGGGCGCCGCCGGTGAAGGTGCCGACGCTGTTCACCCGCCAGCCGTCGGTCTTGCGCGGCAGCCAGCCGTTCTTGACGTGGACGGTCGCCGTGGCCGGCGCGCCGGCGGGCGCCCCCCAGCGCTGGTCGGGGACGACGCGCCCCATCAGGGCGAGCGCGTAGCCGCGGGAGGTCCGGGTGAGCACCGGGTTGTCCGTCGTCAGCAGCTGCATGAGGGTGAGCTGGTCGGCGGCGGTGATCTGGGTCAGGCCCCAGGCCCCGCCCGTGCCGGGGACGGTGTGCCGCATCCCGGCCAGGGTCAGGAAGTGCTGGACGCCGGCGGGGCGGACCTGACGCCACAGCGCGTCGGTCGAGGCGTTGTCCGACTTGGTGATCATGTCGGTGGTCAGCCGTACCTCGCGCGGGGTGAGGCGGCGGTGCGCCTCCTCGGCCTGCCGCAGCAGCGCCCCGAGCACGGTGACCTTCACCACGCTCGCCGAGTCGAAGTGCGCACCGGCCTTGAAGTCGCAGCGGGTCCTGGTGCGCCGGTCGTAGACGGCCAGCGCCGAAGCGCCCTCGTGGCTGTCGAGGGTGGCGGCTATGTCATGGGACAGGGCGGGGGCCAGGCCCGGCTTCTGCGAGGTGCACACGACCTTGGCGCCGTCCACCGGCGTGCTGGCGGTGCCGGCCGCGGCCGGGGTCGCCGTGGTGAGCACCGTGAGCAGCGACCCGGCAGCCACGACCGCGGCCAGCCCGCGGCGCGCGCAGGTCGATATGCGTGATCTGTGCATGGGGCTGGACGATACGGGGCGGCTGCGCGGCGCCTCCGAACACTTGGGGTGGATTGTCCGAGTTTGACGGTATGGGGTGGCGTGTGAGATTCGCCAAACCGGACACGGGGGAGTGCGGAGTCCTCGGCGGGCCGCTCTAGGGGCGCGGCAGCGGCCGCCGGGTCCCGATCGCGGCTCGTCGGCGGGTCGCGGCCGCGCGGCGGCGGTGGGCGGCCCCCAGCAGCCGGCGGCTGCGGAGCGCCATCTCGATCTCGAAGCGGGCCAGCGGGTCGCGGAGCCGGGCGCCGAAGAGCTTCTCCAGTTGGCGCATCCGGTAGCGCACGGTCTGCGGATGGATGCCGAGCGCCTTGGCGATCTCCGGGGCGCCCATCCCGCCGAGCCATGCCAGCAGGGTGGCTTCCAGGCGCTCGCACCGCTCCGGGGACAGGCCCGCCAGCGGGCGCAGGCGGCGCGCGACGAGCGTGCGGGCCAGTGATTCGTCCTGCAGCAGGACGAGGGAGGAGAGGTGGTCGTCGACGAACATCACCCCGGCGTCGGGGCCGTCGTGCGCGGACGCCAGAGTCAGCAGGCGGGCCGCGGACCGTACGGAGGCGGCGGCGTCGTGCGCCGGCACCGCATGGCCGACCGCGGCGGCGCGGTGCCGCAGCACGCCCTTGAGCCGGGCGCGGCCGCCGCTGTCGTCGGCGAGCGCGCCGGGGATCAGCAGACCCGGTGCCTCGCCGGGCGCGCTGACGAGGCAGTCGCCCAGTGCGGACGCCACGAGGTGGATGTCGGTACCGGTCCCGAGCATGACCGCTCGTACGGTCTCGGGCAGCGGGCGGCCGTTGCGCAGTACCTCCTCGATCAGCCGGGTGACCTGCGTGCGGGTGTCGTGTTCCAGGCAATCCCGGAAGCGCGGATTGCGGTCGCAAAGTGATTGCGCGATCAGGTCGGTGAGGATCGCGAGCTGATCGGTGTCGTCGGCCCGCGTGTCGCCGGGCTGCGCTAACCAGACGCCGTTGAGTGCATTGCTCATCGTTCTGCCTCTGTCTCATCATGTGGGAGGCCGGTCCGGGCTGTTCTATCTCACCCGGCAAGTGCCGACGGCAGCTGACAGATGTCCGTCGGAACTCAGTCCGAATTCTGGCGGAAGACGTTCCGCTTTGCGACAGAAACTGTGTAGGTCGCGGCGCCGCGCGAGCGTTCCGGTGCGTCGGTGCCGTCCGGACGGCGCCTTTGCGGCCAACTGGACGGTCCTGGAAGGTGCTGGACGGGGCGTCACACCGAAGGCCCTGGTTAGGGTGGGGAATCCGTTCGCCGCCTCGAAACTGTTGTTGACGAGTGATGTCGGGAACCGTGCGTACCGCCGCCTAGCCGCGATAGGACTGGTGAATGTGAAGATCCTCATCTCCGCCGACATGGAGGGCGCCACCGGTGTCACCTGGCCCGCCGACGTGCTGCCCGGCACCCCGCAGTGGGAGCGCTGCCGCCGGATGTTCACGTCCGACGTGAACGCGGCGATCGCCGGATTCTTCGACGGCGGCGCCGACGAGGTGCTGGTCAACGAGGCGCACTGGTCGATGCGCAATCTGCTGCTGGAACAGCTCGACGAGCGCGCGCAGATGCTCACCGGCAAGCACAAGTCGCTCAGCATGGTCGAGGGCGTACAGCACGGCGATGTCGACGGCATCGCCTTCGTCGGCTACCACACCGCGGCCGGCACCGAAGGCGTCCTCGCGCACACCTACCTCGCCAACACGCTCACCGGTGTCTGGGTCGACGGCACCCGGGCGAGCGAGGGCTATCTGAACTCCCTGGTGGTCGCCGAGTACGGCGTGCCGGTGGTGCTGGTCACCGGCGACGACCGCACCTGCCAGGACGCGTTGGGCTACGCCCCGCAGGCGCCCGGTGTGGCGGTCAAGGACTATGTGTCGCGCTATGCGGCGGTCTGCCGACCACCGGCCCGTACGGCGGCCGACATCCGGGCCGGGGCGCGCAAGGGGGCGTCGCTCGCGGTGCGCCACGAACCCGTCCGGCGCGGACCGCACCGCTTCGAGCTGGAGTTCGACGCCGAGCATCTGGTGGTGGTCGCGACCTGTGTGCCCGGCGTGGAGCGCAGCGGGGAACGCCGCGTCGCGTATACCAGTCAGAACATGTACGAAGCCATCCGGTGCTTCAAGACGGTCACCACCGTCGTGTCGTCGGCCGTGGAGGAAGCGTATGGCTGAGGTGGACCTCATGACGAACCCCGCGGCCCAGCCCGCCCCGGGCGTCGACCAGCGGGCGCTGGACGAGGTGGTGCGCTTCACCTCGGAACTGATCCGGATCGACACCAGCAACGCGGGCGACGGCGCCTGCCGGGAGCGGCCGGCCGCCGAGTACGTCGCCGAGCACCTGGCCGCCGCCGGACTGGAGCCGACGCTGCTGGAGCGCACCAAGGGCCGGACCAACGTCGTCGCCCGCATCGAGGGCACCGACCCCGCGGCCGACGCCCTGCTGGTCCACGGCCACCTGGACGTGGTGCCCGCCGAGCCCTCCGACTGGAGCGTGCACCCCTTCTCGGGGGAGGTCCGCGACGGCGTGGTCTGGGGGCGGGGCGCGGTCGACATGAAGAACATGGACGCGATGGTGCTCTCCGTCGTACGGCACTGGGCACGCACCGGCGTGCGGCCGCGGCGCGACATCGTGCTGGCCTTCACCGCCGACGAGGAGGCCAGCGCCGACGACGGATCGGGCTTCCTGGCCGACCGGCACGCCGGTCTCTTCGCGGGCTGCACCGAAGGCGTCAGCGAGTCCGGTGCGTTCACCTTCCACGCCGGCGGCGGGATGCAGCTGTACCCGATCGCGGCCGGGGAGCGCGGTACGGCCTGGCTGAAGCTGACCGCCCAGGGCCGGGCGGGGCACGGCTCGAAGGTCAACCCCGACAACGCCGTCACCCGGATCGCCGCCGCGGTGGCCCGGATCGGCGCGCACTCCTGGCCGGTCCGGCTGACCCCGACCGTCCGCGCCGCGCTGCGTGAACTCGCCGCGCTGCGCGCCGTCGACGTCGACGTCGAGGCGCCCGACTTCGACGTCGACGCGCTGCTGGGCGCGCTCGGCCCGTGCGCCAAACTCGTCGAGCCGACGGTACGCAACAGCGCCAACCCCACGATGCTGACGGCCGGTTACAAGGTCAATGTGATCCCCGGGTCCGCCGTCGCCTACGTGGACGGCCGGGTCGTCCCCGGTGGTGAGGCGGAGTTCCGTACGACCATGGACGAGCTGACCGGGCCCGACGTGAGCTGGGAGTACCACCACGGCGAGGTCGCCCTGCAGGCCCCGGTCGACTCCCCGACCTATGCCGCGATGCGTGCCGCGATCGAGCGCTTCGACCCGGACGGCCATGTCGTCCCGTACTGCATGTCCGGCGGTACGGACGCCAAGCAGTTCTCGCGGCTGGGCATCACCGGCTACGGCTTCTCACCGCTGAAGCTGCCCGAGGGATTCGACTACCAGGCGCTCTTCCACGGCGTGGACGAGCGGGTACCGGTCGAGGGACTGCACTTCGGAGTCCGGGTGCTGGACCACTTCCTGCGCCTGGCCTGACCGGACGGGACCTGCCCGACCGGCGCACGAGAGGAACTGCTGCATGGTGACCACCGCTCCCTACGGCACCTGGGCATCCCCGATGGATGCCCGCACGGTCGCCGCACACGACGGCCGGCCGGCCTTCGTCGGTGTGGTCGGCGACGAGGTGTGGTGGACCGAGCCGCGGCCCGACGAGGGCGGTCGGCGGGAGCTGGTCCGCCGGCTGCCGGACGGCACCCGACGGCCGGTGCTGCCGGCGCCCTGGAACGTCCGCAGCCGGGTGCTGGAGTACGGCGGCCAGCCCTGGGCCGGCACCGTCACCGACCGCGGCCCGCTGGTCGTCTTCAGCGACTTCGCCGACCAGCGGCTGTACGCCTACGAGACGGACGGCGGCGCCGCGCCGCGCCCGCTCACCCCGCTCTCCGGCGTCGGTGACGGGCTGCGCTGGGTCGACCCGGTGCTGCGTCCGGAGCTCGGCGAGGTGTGGTGCGTCCTGGAGGAGTTCACCGGCGACCGGCCGACGGATGTCCGCCGGGTGATCGCGGCCGTGCCGCTCGACGGCTCGGCGGCCGAGGACCGCGACGCGGTACGGGAGTTGAGCGACGACCGGCATCGGTTCGTCACCGGTCCGCGGATCTCCCCGGACGGGCGCCGGGCCGCCTGGATCGCCTGGGACCACCCCCGGATGCCCTGGGACGGCACCGTGGTGATGGTCGCCGGGATCACCGGCGGGGGCACGTTCGAGGACATCCGGCCGCTCGTCGGCGATCTGGGCACCGACGCCCGGGGCGACGCGGAGAGCGGTGAGTCCGTCGCGCAGATCGAGTGGGCCGCCGACGGCTCGCTGCTGTTCGTCTCGGACCTCAGCGGCTGGTGGGAACTGCAGCGCATCGACCCCGACCCGGCCGGCGACGGCGTGGTCGCGAGCCGCGCGCTGTGCCCAGCCCGGGAGGAGGAGTTCGGCGGCCCGCTGTGGAACGTCGGCCAGCGCTGGTTCCTGCCCCTGGACAACGGCACCCTCGCGGTCGTCCACGGCCGTGGCGCGACCGCCCTGGGCATCCTCGACCCCGTGAGCGGCGACCTGGTCGACGCGGCCGGTCCCTGGACGGAGTGGGCGCCCTCCCTCGCCGTGCACGGCAGCCGCGTCATCGGCATCGCGGCCGGCCCGCACCGCGGTTACGAGATCGTCGAGCTGGACACCTGCACCGGACGGGCCCGGGCGATCGCCTGCCGGCATGTCGACGTGCTGGACCCCGCCTACTACCCGCGACCGCACAGCCGCACCTTCACCGGGCCCGACGGGCGGGACGTCCACGCCCACATCCATCCGCCGCACAGCCCCGACCACACCGCCCCCGAGGGCGAGCTGCCGCCCTTCGTGGTCTGGGCGCACGGCGGCCCCACCGGCCGTGCCCCGCTGGTGCTCGACCTGGAGATCGCCTACTTCACCTCCCGGGGCATCGGCGTCGCCGAGGTCAACTACGGCGGTTCGACGGGCTACGGCCGCGCCTACCGCGAGCGGCTGCGCGGCCAGTGGGGCGTGGTGGACGTCGAGGACTGCGCGGCCGTCGCCCGGGCCCTGGCCGACGAGGGCACCGCCGACCCCGCCCGGCTGGCGATCCGCGGCGGCAGCGCCGGCGGCTGGACCACCGCCGCCTCGCTGACCACCACCGACCTCTACGCCTGCGGCACCATCAGCTATCCGATCCTGGACCTCACCGGCTGGGCCGACGGCGAGACCCATGACTTCGAGTCGCAGTATCTGGAGTCGCTGGTCGGCCCGCTCGCCGAGGTGCCCGAGCGCTACCGCGAGCGCTCGCCGCTGCACCGCGCGGACCGGATCGCCGCACCGTTCCTGCTGCTCCAGGGCCTGGACGACGTGATCTGCCCACCCGTCCAGTGCGAACGCTTCCTCGCCGCGGTCGCCGGGCGCGGCATACCGCACGCGTATCTGGCGTTCCCCGGCGAGGGCCACGGCTTCCGCCGCGCGGACACCATCGTCCGCGCCGTGGAGGCCGAACTCTCCCTCTACGCCCAGGCCTTCGGCTTCACCCGCGGCGACATCCCGGCGCTGGAGCTGCGCGGATGACGGCGGCAGCGCTGCGCCGGCCCCCGCGGCTGCGGGCCGGCGACCGGGTGGCGGTGGTCGCGCCCAGCGGCCCCATCGTGGCCGACCGGCTGGACCGCGGGCTGGACGTGCTGCGCGGCTGGGACCTCGATCCGGTCGCCGCGCCCCATGTCCTGGGCACGCACGGCACGCTGGGATACCTCGCGGGCGGTGACGAGGACCGCGCCCGCGACCTCCAGGCCGCCTGGTGCGATCCCGCCGTCAAGGCGGTGTTCGCGGCCCGCGGTGGCTACGGCGCACAGCGGATGGTCGACCTGCTGGACTGGTCCGCCCTCCGGGCCGCGGCCCCCAAACCGCTGATCGGCTTCAGCGATGTGACGGTGCTGCACGAGGCCTTCGCGGTCCGCGCCGGCGTCTCGACGCTGCACGGCCCGGCCGTCGCCGGCGAGGTCTTCCTCAAGGACGAGGCCACCCGCGAGCAGCTGCGGCGCACGCTCTTCGCGCCGGAGACCGTCCGCACGCTGACCTCGGCCACGGCCCGGCCGCTGGTGCCGGGCCGGGCCCGCGGGGTCACCGTCGGAGGCTGCCTGGCCATGCTCGCCAGTGAGCTGGGCACCCGTCAGGCCAGGCGCGGCGCCGGGGGCGGCCTGCTGTTGCTGGAGGACGTGGGCGAGCCGCCGTACCGGATCGACCGCGCGCTCACCCAACTCCTGCGGGCCGGCTGGCTGGACGGCGTCGCCGGGGTCGTGCTCGGCTCCTGGGCGCGCTGCGGCCCCTACGAGCGGGTCCGGGAGGTGCTGGGGGACCGGCTGGGCGGGCTCGGCGTGCCGGTGGCCGAGGAGTTCGGCTTCGGCCACGGGGAGTCCGCCCTGACCGTCCCGCTGGGGGTCGCCGCGGAGCTGGACGCGACGGCCGGCACGCTGCGCTTCACGGGGCCGGCGCTGGTCTGACGCGGCGGCCGCCGGACTCCCCGTCCGCCCGTCGGACGCCTGCGAACTGATGTCCTTTCAGAAACGCCGACCACAAGCGTTGACTCGACAGTTACTCGTGTCACAACATGAGCGCGCCGTTACCGACTGGTTGGTACGACGTGTCCTTGTGGAGGTCCTGGTGCCCAGCGAGTCCCGAGCACTCTCCCGCTCCCTGCTCCGCACATCCCTCGCCCTGCTGGCCGGCACCGCCCTCGCTGCGCCGCTCTCCGCCCCCGCGGCCGCGGTCGTCGCCGCGGACCCGTACACCGTCACCCAGCTGAAGGTCACGGTCCGGGCCGGCGACCGCCGCTGCACCCTGGACACCGACGTCTACCGCCCGGCCGGGGTCGACGCCGCACACCCCGCGCCGGCCGTGCTGACCACCAACGGCTTCGGCGGCAGCAAGGCGGACGGCGCGACCGACGCCATCGCCAGGGCCTTCGCCTCGCGCGGCTACGTGGCGCTGGCCTACTCCGGCCTCGGCTTCGGCAAGACCGGCTGCCCGATCTCGCTGGACGACCCGCGGGTCGACGGCCGGACGGCGAGCCGGCTGCTCGACATGCTGGCCGGCACCCGCAAGGCCGACGACGGGACCCGCGTCGACTACGTCACCAAGGACGGCGACAGCGATCCGCGGGTCGGCATGATCGGCGCGTCCTACGGCGGGGCGATCCAGATGGCCACCGCCGCCGTCGACCACCGCGTCGACGCCCTGGTCCCGCTCATCACCTGGAACGACCTCTCCTACTCCCTCGCCCCCAACCACGCCGGCCGCACCGAGGGCGTCAGCGGGCCGCTGCCCGGCGCCTACAAGTGGCAGTGGACCAACGCGTTCTTCCTCCTGGGGGAGTCGCAGGGGCTCCTCCACCCGAATCTGGACGTGTCGCGGACCGGTGGCGCGGGGTGTCTGCACTTCGTCGAGCGGGCCTGTGCCACCAAGCGGCTGCTGGACTCGGGGTCGTACCCGGCCGAGCAGACCCAGGCCATGCTCGGCTACGCGCGCAGCGTCTCCCCGGTCTCGTACCTGAAGTCGGTCACGGCACCGACGCTGCTGGTCCAGGGGCAGGCGGACACCCTGTTCAACCTCAACGAGGCCACCGCCACCTACCGCACCCTGGCCGCACAGGGCACCCCGGCCAAGATGATCTGGCAGTCGTGGGGCCACAGCGGCGGGATGCGCAAGCCGGCGGCGGGCGAACTGGACCTGGCCCAGGGCAACATGCGCAGCAGCTACGTAGGGCGGCGGATCCTCGCCTGGTTCGACCGCTATCTGCACCACCACAAGAAGACCGACACCGGCCCGGCCTTCGCCTACTACCGGGACTGGGTGACCGACGGGCCCGCCTACGCCACCTCGTCGACCGTCCCGGCGGGCGACGGCCAGCGGCTGTACCTCTCCGGGGACGGCACGCTCGTCGACGACCGCGCCAAGGTGGTGCCCGGCAGCCGTACGTACCGCAATCTGCCGATGGCCACCAGCCATTCGGAGAGCTCGCTGTCCAGCATGCTGGGGCTGCCGGACCCGCCGCCGTCCGACGCCGCGGGCACCCATCTGGCCTGGACTTCCCAGCCGGTGGTGGGCCGTCCGGTGGACGTGGTGGGCGCGCCCAGGGTGACGCTCAAGGTGGACTCACCGGCAGCCGAGCGGGCCCAGGAATCCCCGGACGCGGCCGACCGGCTGGTGCTCTTCGCCAAGCTCTACGACATCGCGCCGGACGGCACGAAGACCCTGGTGCACCGGTTGGTGGCCCCGGCGCGGGTGTCCGATGTGACCCGGAGCTTCTCCGTCGAGCTGCCGGGGATCGTGCACCGCTACGAGCCGGGGCACCGGCTCGGCTTCGTCATCGCCGCGAGCGACGACGCCTATGCGGGCAATCGGGGGGTGAAGCCGGTGACCGTCACCAGCACGCCCGAGGACACCGGCGTCCTCGAACTCCCCGTCACCCGAGGGGCACTGCGATAGCGGACGGTGGCTCAGTCGTCCGTGATCGTGATGGCCTGCACGGGGCAGGCACGGGCGCCCTCGCGCGCCAGCGGGTCGCCCGCGCCGTCCTCACGGCCGGGCTGCACCGTGCCGTATCCGCCGTCGTCCTGGGTGAACACCTCCGGCGCGGTCAGAGCGCACTGACCGGAGCCGATACAGACCTCGCTGTCGATGGTGATCCGCATTCCTGACCCCTTTCCTTCCGTCTCCCGACCTGGCTGTTACCAGGTCAGCGGCAGTTCGATCAGGCCTTGCACAGTATCGTCACCGGACTTGTGGAGGACCTCGTCGGCCGGTACGGCGAGTCGCAGAGCCGGGATCCTGGTGAACAGGGCGCGCAGCGAGATCCCCGGCTCCGCGCGGGCCAGGTTCCGGCCCGGGCACTGGTGGCTGCCGAAGCCGGAGGCGAGGTGGTGGCGGGCCGAACGGTGCAGGTCCAGCCGGTCGGGTGACGCACAGACGGATGCGTCGCGGTTGATCAGGGGGACGGTCGGCGAGATCCCGTCGCCCGGTGGCGGTCAAGCCGGGCGCACCAGGGTGTCGATCACGCCGTCCAGGTAGCGGTCGCGTGCGGCGCCGGCCGGCAGGGACTGCGGGACCGCGTGCCCCAGTTGGGTGTGCCCCAGGTAGGCGGTGTAGGCCATCAGGCCGCGGCGCCGTGCCTCGTCCTTCGAAAAGCCCAGCTCCGTGAAGAGCGAGGCGAGATAGCCGATGCGCCGCTCGGTCACCCGGGCGAGCGCGGCGGCCACCCGCGGCTGCGCGGCGGTCGCCAGCAGGGAGACCTCCAGGGGGTCCTCGGCGGCCGAGTCCGTGGCGCGGTGCAGCAGCCGGCGCAGCCGCTCGACGGGGTCGGGCTCGGCCTCGACCTCGCTGATCACGGCCTCCGTGCCGAGCTCCTCCCAGCGCTGCAGCGCGGCCTCGACCAGTGCGTCCCGGTTGGCGAAGTGCCAGTAGAAGCTGCCCTTCGTGGTGCCCAGCCGGGCGGCCAGCGGCTCCACCGCCACCGCCGCGAGTCCGCCCTCGCCGATGGCCGCCAGGGCGGCATCGGCCCAGTCCCGGGCGGTCAGCCGCCGCCGTGCGCCGCTGCCGCCGGTCTCCTTCGCTCGCTGTCGCACCATGTCCATACGGTACCGTATGGAAAAACATACGCCACCGTATGGAGGTGTCCCGTGCGTACCGTCCGAGACGTCCATGTCCGCACCGTCGCCGCCCCGGCCGCATCCGTCGGCGCCCTGCTCGACCGGATCGGCAGCGACCGCGACCCGCTCTTCCCGACGCCCGTGTGGCCGGCGCTGCGCTTGGACCGCCCGCTGGGCGTCGGCGCCGACGGCGGGCACGGCCGGATCCGCTACCGCGTCGGCGCCTACGAGCCCGGCCGCCGGATCCGCTTCGACTTCACCGACGGAGCGGGCGGCCGGCACGAGATCGGCGTGCGGCCCCTGGGGCCCGACAGCTGCCGGGTGGAACACGTCCTGGAGGACCGGCTCCCCTTCGGGCGGCTGCTGTTGTGGAGCACGGCGATCCGCCCGGTGCACGCCACCATGGTCGAGGAGGTCTTCGACAACATCGAACGGGCCGCCACCGGCCGCCTCGCCGCACCGGTCCGCCGCTCACCGCGCGTCCGGCTGCTCCACCGCCTGCTGTGGGCCCGGCCCCGGGCCGTCGCGCTGCCCGCCGCCGCCCGACTGGCCCACCAGGCCTTCCCGCGCACCGACTTCCAGGATGCCTGGCAGATGGAGCTGCTGCCCGGCATGCCGCACGAGCCGGCGGCCTGGCGGGGCGTGCTGCGGGGCGCGTCCTTCCCCGAAGTCGGGCGCGCCGACTTCGGGGACCCCGCGGCGGCCGGGGGCGAGATACTGCTCGGCGAGGACGCCCGGCACCTGGACTTCCGCGCCTCGATCCTGGTCGCCGACGGCCGGGTCACGCTCGGCACGGTCGTCCGGGTCCACAACACCGCGGGCCGGCTCTACTTCGCCGTCGTCCGCCGCATCCACCCCTTCATGGCCCGGACGATGCTGCGCCGCACCCACCGCCGGCTGGCGCTCACCGCACCGAGCGCCGCGGAACGGGACGCGGCGCACGGCTGACATCGGGCGCGTACGATCTGCCGATGACGATCAGCGACCCTTACCTGGCACGGGGCCCGCGGGTGGGCATCCGGCACTTCACCGCCGCCGACCGGGAAGAGTTCACCGCCGCCGCACGCCAAAGCGCCGGGATACACCACCCGTGGCTCTTCCCGCCGGCCACCGACGCCGCCTACGACGCCTATCTGCAAAGGCTCCAGGAGCCGTCCCGCGAGGGCCTGTTGGTCTGCGAGCTCGCCGGCGGACGGATCGCGGGCTACGTCACGATCAACAACATCGTGCACGGCGCGTTCCGTTGCGGCGCGCTCGGCTACGGCGCCTTCGCCCACGCGGCGGGTCGCGGACTGATGGGCGAGGGCCTGCGGCTCGTGCTCCACCACGCCTTCGGGCAACTGGGCCTGCACCGGCTGGAGGTCAACGTCCAGCCCGCCAACGAACGGTCGATCGCCCTGGTCAAACGGGCCGGCTTCCGCCTGGAGGGCTTCTCCCCGGACTTCTTGTTCATCGACGGCGCCTGGCGTGACCACGAGCGCTGGGCGATCACCGCCGAGATGCTGCCCGACGCCGAGCAGGCACCCGGCGAGCAGATGTGATTGCCTGTCCGGCATGGACATCGTCTTCCGCCGCACCGTGCCGGTCTTCCGGATCTTCGACGTGGCCAAGGCCCACGAGTTCTACGTCGACTACCTCGGCTGCAGCGTCGACTGGGAGCACCGCTTCGAGCCGGGCATGCCGCTGTACACGCAGGTCTCCCGTGGTGGCCTGGTGCTGCACCTGTCCGAGCACCACGGTGACGCGACGCCCGGTTCGACCGTCTACACCGAGCTGAGCGGCGTACGCGCGCTGCACGCCGAGCTGGCCGGCAAGGACTATCCGTATCTGCGCCCCGGACTGGAGCACGACGAGATCGGCACCTGCCTGACCCTGACCGACCCCTTCGGCAACCGGCTGCGATTCAACGAGCCGGGTCCGGACGACGCCGGTGCTACCGGCCCTTGCGATTGATCTTCATGGTGTCCATGTCGGTGGCCGTGGACCGCAGTTCGCGAAAGCCCAGGCCGGCGGCGCGCAGCGCGGTCTCGGCCCGGTCCTCGGCGAGTGCGGCCGCCATCTCCTCGCCGTCCGCCGCGTCGGAGACGACGACGTAGCGGTAGGTGAAGGAGGTCAGCGTGGCGTCGTAGGCCAGCGAGCCCTCGGGGGTGAACCGCAGCTGCGCGAGACCGTGGTCGGCCGCCTCCGAGAGCAGCTTCGCCCGGGCCCCGTCCGTCAGACCGTCCCACCTGCCGCGGACGATCACTCGGTAGGTGTGCTGGGTGCTGCTCATCGGTGTCCTCTTCCGTCCGCCTGTGCGGCTGTTGGTGACCGGGTCGGACCGACAGGGTATTTCGGCTGATCTTCCGGGAGCGCTCCATTTTCCCGGGGCCCCTGTGTGACGATTTCCGCATGCGCCGCACCGTAGTGATCGATGCCCCCTCCAACCTGGGACTGCGCCCGCCCGCGCCCGGTACCGTGCCCGGCTGCCACAAGCTCGCCGGCGCGCTGCGCGAACAGGGACTGCTGCGCCGGCTCGGGGCGCTGGAGGGCGGTGTGGTGGTGCCGCCGCGCTACGACCTGGGGGACTGGCGGGAGGGCGAGGACGGGGACTTCAACGCCGCCGCCATCGCCGCGTACACCGTCAAGCTGGCGGCGCGGGTCGAGGGGCACGTACGCGGTGGGGACTTCCCGGTGGTGCTCGGCGGTGACTGCAGCATCCTGCTCGGGGCGGTGCTCGCGCTGCGGCGGCTGGGGCGGTACGGCGTGGCCTATCTGGACGGGCACGGCGACTTCCGGCATCCGGGGAACGTGGCGCTGTGCGGACCGCTGGGGGCCGCGGCCGGGGAGGGCGTCGCGCAGATCACCGGGCGGGGGCAGGCGGATCTCACGGACATCGACGGGCTGCGGCCGTATGTGCGGGACGAGGACGTGAGCCTGCTGGGCATCAGGGACGCGGACGAGGACCAGGAGGAACTGGCGGGGCTGGGCATCAGCCACACCCCGGTCGGCGAGATCCGGCGGCGCGGCGCACAAGCGGTGGCGCGGGAGGCGCTCGCCCACCTCCAGAAGCCGCCGCTGGACGGCTTCTGGATCCATCTCGACGCCGATGTCCTCGACCCGTCCGTCATGCCCGCCGTCGACAGTCCCGATCCGGGTGGCCTGCTGACCGGCGAACTCGCCGAACTGCTGGGCCCGTTGGCCGCGTCGCCGCGCTGCGTCGGCATCAACGTCACCATCTACGACCCGGACCGCGACCCCGAGGGGACCGGCGCCGCCCTGCTCACCGGCCTCCTTGAGGGTGTCTTTGCGCAACCCTGACCTCCGCCGGCCGCAAGAAGGCCTGTTCAGACCGGCGATCGCGCGGTTCCATGGGCAATCGGAGGCCGCCGCAGCCGAGGCGGCCCGGTCCAGCATTGCGAGGCAGCCGTGGCCACGACTGTGCGACGCACCACCCTGACCCTCCCCGCCGCCCCCCTCGGTCCGGACAACCCCCTTCCGGCGCTCGGTGGCGGCCAGGACCCGCACCGCGTCGAGATCCCCCGGGACGCCCGGCTGCCCGCCGACATGGCCCGTCAGATCGGCTGTCGGCCGCTGCGCTCGATCCTGCCGACCGCCATGCGCGACGGATACGGCCGTACCCGCCGCAGCACCGACCTCGACGCGCTGGTCGTCGAGAACGACCGGCTGCGCGCCACCGTCCTGCCCGGCCTCGGCGGGCGGGTGTACTCCCTGCACCACAAGCCCACCGACCGCGAACTGCTCTACCGCAACCCGGTGTTGCAGCCCGCCGCCTTCGCGCTCAACGGCGCCTGGTTCTCCGGCGGTATCGAATGGAACATCGGCGCCACCGGCCACACCACCCTCTCCTGCGCCCCGCTGCACGCCGCCCGCGTCCCGGCGCCGGACGGCGGGGAGATGCTGCGCCTGTGGGAGTGGGAGCGGCTGCGCGATCTGCCCTTCCAAGTGGACCTGTGGCTCCCGGAGGGCTCCGACTTCCTGTACGTGGGCGTGCGGATCCGCAATCCGCACCACCACACCGTCCCGGTCTACTGGTGGTCCAACATCGCGGTCCCCGAGGCGGCCGGCAGCCGGGTACTGGCGCCCGCCGACGAGGCCTGGCACTTCGGCTACGAGCGGGTGCTGCGCCGGGTGCCGGTCCCCGACTCCGGCGGCGTGGACCGGACCTACCCGCTGCGCAGCGAGTTTCCGGCGGACTACTTCTACGAGGTGCCCGACGGCGCCCGCCGCTGGGTCACCGCGCTCGGCGAGGACGGCCGCGGGCTGGTGCAGACCTCCACGGACGCGCTGCGCGGCCGCAAGCTCTTCCTGTGGGGTGCCGGGCGGGCCGGGCGCCGCTGGCAGCGGTGGCTCACCGAGCCGGGTACCGGCGGCTACGCGGAGATCCAGGCCGGGCTGGCCCGCACCCAGCTGGAGCATCTGCTGCTCGACGGGGGCGGGGAGTTCACCTGGCTGGAGGCCTACGGGCCGCTGGCCGCCGATCCCTCGGCGGTGCACGGCGCCGACTGGGCGGCGGCCCGCGGCGAGGTCGCCGCCCGACTGGAGAAGGCCCTGCCGCGCGCCGACGTCGACGCCGCCCACGCCGCCTGGCTTCCGTACGCGGACCGGGACCCCAAGGAGCCGCTGGCCACCGGGTCGGGCTGGGGCGCGCTGGAGGTCGCCCGGGCCGGCCTCGACCTGCCCGGCACGCCGTTCGACGCGGCCACCCTCGGCCCGGAGCAGGAGCCGTGGCTGACGCTGCTGCGGACCGGTGACCTGCCGGCCGCCGGGCCGGCGCCCGGACCGGTGCTGACCGCACCGGCCTGGCGCGATCTGCTGGAGTCCGCACCGCCGGGCCCGGCCACCGACTACCACCTGGGCCTCGCCCAGTGGCAGGCCGGCGACCGTGCCCAGGCCGTCCGCAGCTGGGAGCGCGCGACCGGGTGCGGCGGTGGTGCGCTGCCGATGTACTGCCTGGCCGTCGCGGAGCTGGCGGCGGGCGAGCCGGCCCGTGCGGCCGACCGGTTCGCGCAGGCCTGCGCCGTGGCGGCACAGGCGGCCGCGGCGAACGGCCCCCGGGCGCGCGCCTGGCGTGCGGTACGCACCGCGCTCGCCCGGGAGGCGGTGCCGGCGCTGCTCGCGGCCGGCCGCACCGAGGAGGCCGCCCGGCTGCTGTCCGGGCTGCCGCCGGCCGAACTGGCCGACGGCCGCTTCCGGTTGCTGACCGCACGGGTGGCGCTCGCCCAGGGACGGCCGGCCGCGGCCCGCGCGGTCTTCGACGCCGGCTTCGAGATCGCCGGTCTGCGGGAGGGCGACGAGACGCTGAGCGACACCTGGTACGCCGTCGCCGAGCAGCTGGTCGCGGCCGGCGGGCCGGTCACCGAGGAGGTCCGCGCCACGGCCCGGTCCGTACATCCGCTCCCGGAGCGGTACGAGTACCGGATGCGGCCGGTGCCGGCACCGGGTGGGGCCGAGCCGGATCCCGCCGGGGGCTGATCGCCGGGCCCCTGCCGTCACCCCAGCGGCTTGTCCAGCACCGCCTTGGTGTGGCTGAAGGTGTCGAGCGAGTACTCGCCGTGGTAGCTGCCCATGCCGCTCTCGCCGACCCCGCCGAACGGCAGGCCGGGCGCGGTGAGATGGGCGACCGGCAGGCCGAAGGTGAGCGCGCCCGAGGAGGTCTCGGTCAGCAGCCGGTGCTTGGTGTCGTCGGAGTCGGTGAACGCGTACAGGGCCAGCGGCTTGTCGCGGTCGTTGATGAAGGCGATCGCCGCGTCCAGGTCGGGCACCGCCACGATCGGCAGGACCGGGCCGAAGATCTCCTCCCGCATGACGGGGGAGTCGGGGGAGACCTCGGCGAGGACGGTGGGCGCCAGATAGCGGGTGGTGCGGTCGTGCGTGCCGCCGACCACCGTGCGGCCGCTGTCGAGCAGCGCGGTCAGCCGGTCGAAGTGGCGTTCGTTGACGATCCGCCCGTACTCGGGCGCGGCGGCCGGATCGGTCCCGTACGCCTCGCGTACGGCCTCGGCGAGGTGCGGCTCGACGGCCCGGGCGGTCTCGCCGATCGCCAGGACGTAGTCGGGGGCGACGCAGGTCTGGCCGGCGTTGAGGAACTTGCCGGCCACCAGCCGCCGGGCGGCCGCGGCCAGGTCCGTGCCGGCGTCCAGGACGACTGGGCTCTTGCCGCCCAGCTCCAGCGTGACGGGCGTCAGATGCCGGGCGGCGGCGGCCATCACGATCCGGCCGACGGCTCCGTTGCCGGTGTAGAAGATGTGGTCGAAGCGCTGGGCCAGCAGGGCGGTGGTCTCCGGGACCGCCCCCTCGACGACGGTGACCGCCTCGGGGTCCAGATAGCGCGGCAGCAGCCGGGCGATCGCGGCGGAGGTCGCGGGGGCGAGTTCGCTGGGCTTGACGACGGCGCAGTTGCCCGCGGCCAGCGCGCCGACGAGCGGGGCGAGCGCCAGCTGCAGCGGGTAGTTCCAGGGGGCGATCACCAGGACGACGCCGAGCGGCTCGCGGACGACCCGGGCGGTCGCCGGGAGCAGCCGCTCGGGCAGTTCCGCCGGGCGCGGCGCCAGCCAGTCGTCGAGCCGGCCGAGGGTGTGGTCGATCTCGTTGAGGGTGAAGCCGATCTCGGTGCGGTAGGCCTCCTCGGGGCCCTTGCCGAGGTCGGTGGCGAGCGCGGCGAGGAGGTCGTCGCGGTGGTCGGTGAGCAGCGTGCGCAGCGCCGTCAGCTGTCCGCGCCGCCAGTCCGGGGAGGCGGTGCGGCGGGTGGCGAAGGTGGCGCGGAGCCGCTCGACGACGGCGGCGGCGTCCAGGTCGGGGGTGGAGGCGTGGGATGTCATGGCGCCGAGGCTACACGAAACGAAAATTTTTCGTTTCGCAATTGGAGGTCGGTAGACTCCCGGTGTGGGCGAACGTACCGAGAGCAACCAGACCGCAGCCGGGCCGACGCGCGGCCGGGGGCGCCCGCGGGACGCCGAACGCGACCGGGCCCTGCTGGAGGCCACCGTCCAGGTCCTCCAGGAGAGCGGCTACGGCGGGCTGACCACGGCGGCGGTCGCCAAGCGGGCCGGCGTCTCCACCGCGACCCTCTACCGCCGCTGGCGCTCCAAGGAGGACCTGGTCGTGGGCACCGCCGTCCGCTGGGTGAGCGACCTCGGACCGCAGCCGGACACCGGCGCCCTCGAAGGCGACCTGGCGGCGCTGCTGCGGGACAAGGCCGAGACGCTGGAGGGTCCCGGCGGCCGGCTGCTGCACGTCCTGATCGGCGAGTCCGCGCACAACGAGGCGCTGGCCCGGGTGCTGGACACCGCGATCATCCAGCCGGTCCGCGACCGGGCCGCCACCGTGGTGCGCCGCGCGGTCGCCCGAGGGGACATCCCGCCGTTGGAGGACGCCCATGTGCTCGCCGATCTGGTGGTGGGCTCGATGGTCAGCCGCCTGTTCCTGACGCCCGACGCGGCGCACCGCCCGGCCGCGGACGGCCCCTCCTCCGGCGAGGCCGCGATCCGCGAGCTGCTGCCGTTCCTGCTGCGCTCGCTGGGGGCGCAGCCGGGCCGATGAGGGCCGCTCCGACGGCTCGGTGCCACCTCGTACGCCGATCCAGTGATCGTCGGCACCCGCCGGAATGTTCCCCGGCCGTCCCGCGTTGGGGCGGACCATGAAGGCAATCAGCACCAACAGCTACGGCGGCCCCGAAGTCCTCGTCCACTCCGACCTGCCCGACCCGAAGGTGGCTCCGGACTCGGTCCTGATCCGGGTCAGGGCGGCCGGGGTCAACCCCGTGGACTGGAAGATCGTCGCCGGCTATCTGGACCCGATCATGAACAGCCACTTCCCGCTCGTCCCCGGCTGGGACGTGGCGGGCGTCGTCGAGGCGGTCGGCGCCGACGCGACCGAGTACAAGGTCGGTGACGAGGTCATCGGCTATGTCCGCAAGGACGAGGTCCAGCACGGCACGTTCGCCGAGCTGGTCGCCGCGCCGGTGCGCACCCTGGCGCCCAAGCCCGCCGCGCTCGGCTGGCAGCAGGCCGCCGGGCTGCCGCTCGCCGGACTGACGGCCTATCAGTCGATCAAGCGGGTCGGCACGAAGGCCGGCGAGACCGCCCTGGTGCATGCGGCCGCCGGCGGCGTCGGGTCGCTCGCCGTGCAGATCCTGGTCGCCCAGGGCACCCGCGTCATCGGCACGGCGAGCGAGGCCAATCACGACTTCCTGCGGTCCCTGGGCGCCGAGCCGGTCACCTACGGCGACGGACTCGTCGACCGGGTGCGGGCGCTGGCACCCGAAGGCGTCGATGTGGCCCTGGACTTCGTCGGCGGCGGCGCCGTGGACGTCTCGCAGGAGCTGCTCAAGGACCGCGGCCGGGTGGTGTCCGTCGCCGACGGCGAGGTCACGGCGAAGGGCGGCCACATGGTGTGGGTGCGCCCGAACGCCGACGACCTGGCCGCGCTCGGCGCGCTCGCGGACTCCGGGAAGCTGACCGTTCCCATCGACGCGGTCTTCCCGCTGTCCGAGGCCGCCGAGGCGTTCCGGCGGAGCATGGCCGGCCGGTCCCGCGGCAAGATCGTCCTTGAGGTGTCCTGACGGCCGGTCGGCGACGACGGGCCGGGACGGTGCGGAGGCCGCTCAGGCCTCCGCACCCTGCTCTCCGTCCTTGCGGTCGACGTACTCGAAGATCGAACCGTCCGGGTGGCGGGCCACGAGATTACGGCCGATGGGGGTCGGCAGCGGGCCGGCGATGATGTCCGCGCCGACCGCCGTCAGATCGGCCAGGGCCTCGTCCACGTCCTTGACGGCGAGGGTCGCGGTGATCTTCCGCAGTACCGACAACTCCGCCTCCGGCCCGCTCATCAGGAAGAAGCACCCGACGGCCGCGACCGCCACCCCGCCGCGCTGGAAGCGGATCGCCTCGGCGCCGGTCAGCCGCTCGTAGACGCCGATCGCGGCATTGAGATCACCGACGCACACCCGCAATGAGGTCCCCAGAATGTCCATACGGGCAACCCTAGTTGGGCGGCCCGCCGGTACGCGATCACTTGGGCCGCATCCATCCGATCTTCGCCGCGGACCCCGGCATGACCCGTCGGACGGAGCCCAAGAGCCGGGTGGCGCAAGTCCGTTCAGACGCGGCACAGGATCTCGCCGTGCAGGACGGCGAACCAGCCGTCCTCCTCGGCGCCCCAGGCCCGCCAGGCCGCCGCGATCCGCCGCAGTTCCTCCTCGGTGGCGTGTCCGCCCTCCACCGCGATCCGCGCGTACCCGGATCCGACCGTGCGGTCCGCCCACAACTCGCTCCACCAGGACCGCTCGTCCGGTGTCCGGTAGCACCAGGTGCCGGCGGTGGCGGTGACGGCGTCCGGCGCGAAACCCGCCTGCCGGGCCCAGGCGTGCAGCCGGCGTCCGGCGTCCGGCTCGCCCCCGTTGGCGCGGGCCACCCGCAGGTACAGCCGCTGCCAGTCGGCCATCCCCGCGACCTCGGGGTACCACGTCATGGCCGAGTAGTCCGCGTCGCGGACGGCGACGATCCCGCCGGGCCTGGTGACCCGGCGCATCTCGCGCAGCGCCTGGACGGGGTCGCCCACGTGCTGTAGGACCTGATGGGCGTGCACCACACAGAAGGTGTCATCGGGGTAGTCCAGTGCGTGGACGTCACCGACCTCGAAGCGGACGTTCCCCAGGCCGCGCCCGGCGGCGGTGTCGCGCGCCTGCGCCAGCACCTCAGGCGCCCGCTCCAGCCCGGTGACCCGCCCCTGCGGCACCAGCGCCGCCAGATCGGCGGTGATGGTGCCCGGACCGCAGCCGACGTCCAGGACCTGCATATGCGGCTTCAGGGAACTCAGCAGGTATCCGGCCGAGTTGGCGGCAGTGCGCCAGGTGTGGGAGCGCAGTACGGACTCGTGGTGGCCGTGGGTGTAGACGGCGGACTCCTGCGGCATGACCGACTCTCCTTCGCGTGCTCCGGCGGGTGTCTTCACCGTACGCGCGTATCTCGCATCATGAGAGTGGCGTCTCGCTATTCGGGCAGCGAAGGGTGGGTGGCGGTCGGCCGGTCGGGCAGCAGCCGATAGACCGTCAGCGCCTCGCGCTCCTTCTCCAGCGTCAACTCCCCTTCCCCGGAAGCAACTTCGCCGTCGAACGCGACGGTCGCGCCCTGCGGCAGCCCGGAGAGCCGCAGCCGCGTCAACCGCGCCTCGCCGAGCACCGGCGTGCTGCGCGGGGAGCCGGTCAGGGCGGCGACGAGCAGCCGGGTGCGGGCCAGCCGGCCGCCGTGCACCACCCGCACGTCGAGCACCCCGTCCGCCAGGTCGTGCCGGCGCACCGGCGACACCCCCAGCCCCCGGTACTGGCAGTTGCCCGCGAACACCATCCACACGGCGCGCCGCTCACCGTTGATCCGCAGGGTCAGCGGCTCGGCGGTGCGCAGCACCTCCCACGCCGCGAGGACCCCGGCCGGCCAGGCCCCGATCCGGCCGGCCCACCGCTCCCGGATCCGCACCAGCTCCGGATACACGCCGACCGAGAAGGTGTTGAGGAAGTACCGCGTCTCCCGATGCGGACCGCCCCCGAACCGCGCCAGATCCACCGCGACGGCCTCCCCGCTCTCCACGGCGTGCGCCGCCGCCGCATACGTCTCGATCCCCAGGTCGTACGCGAAGTGGTTCAGGCTCCCGCCGGGCAGCACAGCCAGCGGCAGCCCGTACCGCACCGCCACCGCCGCCGCGGCGTTGACGCTGCCGTCCCCGCCGAGCACCCCCAGCGCGCCGCCGAGCTCCCGGGCCCGCTCCGCGGCCCGGGTGAGCGCCTCGTCCAGCGGCAGGCCGCCCGGCCCGCCGCACACCGTCACCTCGGCGTCCGGCAACACCCCGTGCACCTCACCGACCCGGTCCGGGCGGGGGCCGGTGCGCTGCCCCGAGCCCTGGTTCGCCACCACGACCAGGCCGCGCCCGCCGGGCAGCGCGGGCGCCTCCGCCCGCGGCCGGGCGGGCGGCGCCAACTGGGCGCGGGTCGGCGCGATGCCCCGCACCGCGAACGCCGCACCCGCCCCCAGCGCGGCCCCCGCCAGCACATCACCCGGATAGTGCACGCCCGTATAGACGCGGGAGAACGCCACCGACACGGCGAGCGGCGCCAGCGCCAGACCCCACCACTTGTTCTCGAACGCGACGCCGGACGCGAAGGCCACCGCCGAGGCCGCGTGCCCGGACGGGAAGGAGGAGGTGAAGGGCTGACGGGTCAGCTGCCGTATCACCGGCACCGGGTCCAGCAGCGGGCGCCGGCGCCGTACGGAGCGCTTGCCGAGCGTGTTCACCGTCGCCGACGCCACGGCCAGCGAGGCCACACCGCGCAGCGCGGCACGGCGGGCCGGCCGCCCGCCCAGCGCGGCCGCACCGGCCGCGATGCCGAACCACAGCAATCCGTGGTTGGCGCTGCGGGTCAGCCGGGGCAGCACCTGCTGGGCCCCCGGCCACTCGCGGGCCGCGATGAGAGCGAAGGTCCGACGGTCGAGACGGGTCAGTAGTGATCGCATGGGCCTCCTTGTACCCCGTGGGGTGTGAAACCGTGCTTCGATTCCCCGATGATCCGGAGACGACACGAAACCGACCTCGAGGCCTGTGTGGACGTTCTGGCCCAGGTGCACACCCACAGCGGCTATCCGCACCACTGGCCGCAGGACCCGGTGCGCTGGCTGACCCCCGACGGACTGACCGCGGCCTGGGTCGCCGAGACGGCCGGCCGGGTCGTCGGCCATGTGGCGCTGTGCGGCCGCGAGGTCAGCCGGCTCTGCGTCGCCCCCGCGGCCCGGGGCGCGGGCCTGGGCGGCCGCCTGCTGCGGGCCGTCGAGGAGGAGGCGGCCGCCCGCGGGCTGCGCCCCGTACTGGAGGTGAAGACCACCGACACCGCGGCCATCGCCCTCTACGAGCGCCTGGGCTGGGTCCGCCGCGCCACCGAGCGGCAGGAGTGGGGCGCGGGCGAGGTGGTGGCGGTGCACCGCTATGAGAGGGCGCGCTCGGGCCATTAGGCCGCCGCTGACGTGTCGTCCCCGGGCGCCACCCCAAGGATCTGCAAAGGTGGTCGGGGCCGCCCATCATGTGATGGGCCCACGATCGACCCGCCGTCGTGGAGTGGAGGTACGGATGCAGCGGACCGCCCCGGATCCGCGGCCGGAACCGCCGGTGGGCCTGCCGGTCCTCCCGGACCTCGCCGCACACCTCTCCGCGGCCGCCGACCGCACCGAACCCGAACCCCCGGGCGGTGCCGCCCCCCTGCGCACCGCCGCCTGCGGCTACTGGGCCCGCCGCGGCCTGGTCACCGACCCCGCTCAGGTGCTCGCCGCACCCGGGTTGGCCGCCCTGCTGCTCGCGCTGTACGCGGCGGCCGACGGCGGGGTGGTGCTGCCGCGCCCCTGCTCAGAGGTGTACGCGCCACCCGCCAGGCTGCTCGGGCGGCAGGTGCACCTGGCGCCCGTACCGGCGGAGTCGGGCGGGGTGCCCGACCCGTTCGCGCTGCTGGAGACCGTCCGACGGGCCCGGATGCACGGGGACACCCCACGCGTCCTGGTCCTGTCCGTCGCCGACGACCCGACCGGCACCTGCCCGGCCCCCGAACAGCTGCACGAGGTCTGCGAGGCGGCGGCCGGGGAGGGGATGTGGGTCCTCAGCGACGAGAGCCGCCGCGATCTGCTGCACGATCCGCACGACACCGTGCTGCTCAGCCCCGCCGAGATACTGCCCGACGAGGTCGTGGTGCTGACCGACCTGGGCGCCACGCTCGTGCCCGCCTCCTGGCCCGCCGCGCTGGCCCGCTTCCCGGCCACCGACCCCGGCGCCGTCCTGCGGGCCGCCGCGCTGGACGCGCTCACCGCGCTCGGTACGCCGCTGCCGGGCCCCGTCGGCTGCGTCGTCGCCCACGCACTGGGCGAGCCCGACGCCCTGCGCGCCAGAACGGCCGCGACCGCCCGGGTCTACGGCACGCTCGCCGCGGCCCTGCACCACGTCGTCACCGAGGCCGGTGCGGTCTGCCGCCCGCCCCGCTCCGGCAGCCACCTCTACGCCGACCTCGAACCGCTGCGCCGCCCCCTGGCCGCCCGAGGCATCGTCGAATCCACCGCGCTGGAGCGGAGGCTGGCTCCCTGGGCGGCGCTGGGCGGGTACCGCTTCGGCGACGACCCGGGCGCCCTGCGGGTACGGCTGGGCGCCGAGGCGCTGCTGGGCGCCGAACGGGAGCTGCGGCAACGCGTCCTGGACGCGCCGGATCCGCTGGACCTGCCGCACATCACCGAGGCGCTGACCGCGCTGTCGCGCGCACTGGCCGCCCTCACGGCATCCGCGGCGGGCTGATCCGCCCGCCCGCGAACGCCGCCCACGCCCCCGAACCGCCCCGCACCCACCATCGTTCCGTCCACCGAAAGGGCCCCTCGATGACCGAGCAGACCGAGCGCTCCCTCGCCGAGCAGTCCTCCGGCACCGAGCGACTCCCGCACGCCCAGCCCGGCAGCGCCGACCGGGGCGGCGATGCCGGCGCAGGAACCGGTACGGATCAGGGCGAGGGCGCGGCGGGCGGGGGAGCGGACCGCAGCCGGAGCCCGGCCGCCGCGGGTCCCGCCACCGCCGACGAGGGTCCCGCCGCCGTCGCCGCGCCGGCCCTGCCGCACGCCACCCCGCCCCCGCTGGCCGAACCCCGCCCGCTGAACGCACCACGCAGCTGGCCACGGGACTTCACCGACCGGCTGACCGCACCCCTGCCCGGAGTGCGGGCACTGGCCAGGATCGCCCGGGAGGGCAAGCTGCGCCCGCCCCCCGAGACGCTCCTGGAGATCCAGCAACTCCCCTTCGAACCAGGCCCGATGCCGGCCGCCACCGCCACCACCATCGCCCTCACCTGGGCCGGGCACGCCAGTTGGGTCATCCGGATCGCCGGTCTGACGGTGCTGACCGACCCGGTCTGGTCCCGCAAGATCCTCGGCACCCCCGCCCGGGTCACCCCCGTGGGCGTCCGCTGGGAGGACCTGCCACCGGTCGACGCCGTCCTGATCAGCCACAACCACTACGACCACCTCGACGCGCCGACCCTCAAGCGGCTGCCGCGCCACACCCCGCTGCTGCTCCCCGCCGGACTCGCCCGCTGGGCCCGCCGGCGGGGCTTCACCCACGTCACCGACCTGGACTGGTGGGAGGCGGTCGAACTGCCCGCCCCCGGCGGCCCCGTACGCCTCGACTTCGTCCCCGCCCACCACTGGAGCAAGCGGACCCTGACCGACACCTGCCGCTCCCTGTGGGGCGGCTGGCTGCTCACCGCCCCCGACGGGCGGCGGATCCACTTCGCGGGGGACACCGGCTACGGCCACTGGTTCGAGGAGATCGGCCGCCGCTACCCCGGCATCGACCTGGCGCTGCTGCCCATCGGCGCCTACGACCCGCGCTGGATGCTGCGCCCGGTGCACACCGACCCCGAAGAGGCGGTACGCGCCTGCCAGGACCTCGGCGCCCGGTCCCTGGTCCCGATGCACTGGTCGACCTTCCTGCTCTCCGGCGAGCCGCCCCTGGAGCCGCTGCACCGGGTGCGCGCCGCCTGGGCCGCCACCGGCCGGCCCCGCGAGGAACTGTGGGATCTGCCGGTCGGCGCGTCACGGGTGCTGGCCGAGCGCTGACGGAAGGTACGGGCCGGGTTCCGGCTAGCCGTCCCCGCCCCCGTTTCCGTCCCCGTCCCCGGCCGGTCTGACGCGCCGCCAGACGGCCGGCACGGCGGCGATGGCCATCGTCACCACGATCGCCATGGCCACACCCGCCCACGGCTTGCTGAACAGTGAACCGCTCAGCAGCCCGATGAGCTGGTACGTCGCCGCCCAGGCCAGACACGCCGGAGCGGCACCCCGGACGAACCGCCGCAGCGGCATCGCCGCGAGCAGACACGCCAGCATGACCGGGATCCGTCCGGCCGGCACCAGCCGGGACAGCACCAGCACCAGGACCCCGTGCTCGCGCAGTTTGCGCCGGGCCACCTCCAGCCGTTCCGGCGCGGCGCGGGCGCGCAGCCGCGACAGCCAGCGCGAGCCGCCCCGCGAGTGACTGCCGCGCGACCCGAGGCAGTACAGCAGCACATCGCCGAGGAACGCGGCGCACGACGCCACCGCGAAGACCATCAGCAGGGAGAACGGCGAGGCGTGGTGGAAGGCGACCACCGCCGCCGAGCTGACCACCGCCCCGGTCGGCACCACCGGCACCAGCGCCCCCAGCATCACCAGCAGGAACAACGAGGGGTAGCCCACCGCCTGCTGCGTCGACTCCGGCGGCACGCTCCGCAGCAGCCCACCGGCCGGTGTCAGCGCGACCAGCCCCGTCAGCGCCGCCGGCGCGCTCATCGCACCGCCTCCGGGCGCACCGACTCCCCGTGCCCCAGCCGATGGACCGTCACCTGCGGCGCCATCAGTTGCATGTGGCGCTCGAACTCCAGGCCCGGCGCATGGAATTCATGCGGCCGCACGGCGTCCAGCCCGATCGGCCAGTACGTGCCGTAGTGCACCGGGACCGCGCAGCTCGGCGCCAGCCGGGCCGCCGCCTGCGCCGCCCGCCGCGCGTCCAGATGGCCCGGTCCGAGGAACGGCCCCCAGCCGCCCACCGGCAGCAGCGCCACATCGCACGGGCCGACCTCCTCCGCCAGTTCCTCGAACAGGCCGGTGTCGCCCGCGAAATACGTGCGCGCCTGGCCGTGCACGACATAGCCCAGCGCCGGCACCCGGCGCGGCCCGCAGGGCAGCCGCCGTCCGTCATGCGCCGCCCGCACCGCCCGTACCGTCACCGCACCGGCCCGGCACTCCTCGCCCGCCCGCAGCTCGACGACCCGCAGCCTGCGGGCCGCGGCCACCCTGCGCAGCCCCGGCACCGCCGCCATCGCCCCGCGCGGCACCACCAGCGAGGTCCCCGGCGCGAGCCGGGCCAGCGACGCCGGGTGGAGGTGGTCGGCGTGCAGATGCGAGACCAGGACGAGATCGGCCCGCGCGGCCTCCGGCGGCGGCAGCGCGCCCCGGCGGCGCCGCAGATGAGCCAGCCGGCGCACGAAGAGCGGGTCGGTCAGCACCCGCACCCCGGAGTCCTCGACCGTCGTGGTGGCGTGCCCCCACCAGGTGACCTCCATCCCTCGATCTTCCACCATCCGGCCGGGAACGACGGGCGTACGCCGTACACCGGGCATAACTCGGGTGTCAGACGCTTTGTGACACGCTGGGCGGCGGGTCCGCGCAGCCGGTGCGGGCCGGGGCGGGAGGAGGGACGGCGTTGCGGATGCCGCGGTGGAAGTCCCTCAGCGGCGCCCTGTTCCGGGTGCTCGCGGTCTGGGTCGTCTCCAGCCTCACCCTGCTCGTGCTCGCCGCGCTGCTGCCCGACTTCCGGCTGCAGTCCGCCGGTGGGGACAGCCTCACCCGTACCGCCCTCGCCGCCGCCCTGGGCGCCGGAGCGTTCGGCCTGCTCAGCGCACTGGTGTGGCCGATCCTCGTACGCGCGCTGCTGCTGGTGCCGGCGCTCGTCCTCGGTCTGCTGGTCTTCGTCCTCAACGGCTCACTGCTGTTGCTCGCGCTCGATCTGATCCCCGAGGGGCAGGGCCAGGCCGCCCCGCAGACCGCGGTGATCGTCGCGGCGGCGATGTCCGCGGCCTCCTCGGCGACCTCCGCCTTCCTCGCCGTACGCAACGACGACGCCTACCACCGCCGGCTGGTACGGCTCGCCGGCCGCCGCCGCGGCGGCGCCGCACCCCGCCCGGACACCCCCGGCACGCTCTTCCTCCAGCTCGACGGCCTGGGCCACGAGCTGCTGCGGGAGGCCACCCGGGGCGAGCGGCCGCTGATGGCGACCGTCGCCCGCTGGATCGGCGACACCCACCGCCTCACCCCCTGGCGCACCGACTGGTCCAGCCAGACCGGCGCCAGCCAGCTCGCCATCCTGCACGGCAGCAACGAGGACCTGCCCGCCTTCCGCTGGTACGAGAAGGACACCGGCACCCTCGTCGTCAGCAACCGGCCCAGCAGCGCCGCCGAACTGCAGCGCCGCGCCGTCGAGCGCACCGGCGACGGCGGACTGCTCGCCCACGACGGTGCCAGCCGCGGCAACCTCTTCAGCGGTGGCGCCGGCCAGGTCGCGCTGGTGATGTCGGTGGCCGCCCGGCGCGGTCGGCACAACCGCTCCCGGGCCGGATACTTCGCCTACTTCTCCGACCCCGCCAACGCCACCCGCACGGCCGTCTCCTTCGGCGCCGAGGTCGTCCGCGAGATCGTCCAGTCGCTGCGCAGCCGCCTGCGGCGCGAGCGGCCACGGGTCAAGCGCGGCGGCCTCTACCCCGTCATCCGGGCCTTCGCCACCGTCGTCGAGCGCGACGTGGTGGTCGCCGCCGTCATCGGCGACCTGATCGCCGGCCGGCGCGCCGTCTACGCCGACCTCGTCGGCTACGACGAAGTGGCCCACCACTCCGGGCCCGCGCACCGCGACACCCACCAGGTGCTGCGCAGCCTCGACCGGGCCGTCGCGCTGATCGCCAAGGCCGCCCGGCACGCCCCGCGCCCGTACCGCATCGTGCTGCTCTCCGACCACGGACAGAGCCACGGCCCGACCTTCCTGGAGCGCTACGGGCTGAGCCTGGGCGACCTGGTACGCGCCGGGTGCGGCCTGCCGGTGCCGCGCCGCGCCGGACGCACCCCGAGCGGGGCCGAGGCCAGGGAAGCCGCCCGCGCCGCCCTCCACCGCCCCGAGGGGGCGCAGGGCCACCGCGCCACCACCCAGCCCGTCGTACTGGCCTCCGGAAACCTGGGGCTGGTGTCCTTCCCGGACGTGCCCGGCCGGATCACCCGCGAGGAGCTGGACCGGCGGCACCCCGCCCTGCTCGGCACCCTCGCCAACCACCCCGGCATCGGCTTCCTGCTGATCCGCTCGGCCGCGCACGGCCCCGTGGTGCTCGGCCCGGCCGGCGCCGAGCACCACCTCGACACCGGCCGTATCACCGGCAGCGACCCGCTGGCCCCCTTCGGCGCCGGCGCGGCCGAGGCCGTACGCCGCACCGCCCGCTTCCCGCACGCCGCCGACCTCATGGTCAACTCCGCCTACGACCCGGCGACCGGCGCGGTCCACGCCTTCGAGGAGCAGATCGGCTCACACGGCGGGCTGGGCGGCGCCCAGAGCCGGCCCTTCCTCCTCTGGCCCGCCGAACTGACCCCGCCGGCCCCGGAGGGCCGGACGCCGACCGGCGCCGAGGAGGTGCACCGGGTGCTGCGGCGCTGGCTGCGCGAGGCCGACGGCCCGCAACGGTCCGTCGGCCCCGCCCGGGACGCGGCCCGGCACCGGGCGGCCGCCCCCGACGGTGTGCCACCACCGGACCAGGGGTGACCGCCCGCGCGCGGCCTATGCCTTGCGGAGCCGGTCGAGGATGCCGTCGAGGTCGCGGGTGAACATCTCGGGGCGGATGAAGTGCCCGCCGGGCTGCTCGTGCGACTCGTGCGGGATGCCGGCCTTGTCGAGCTCGGCCCGGAACTCCCGCTGGCCGGCGAGCACCTCGGTCTCGTTGAGCAGGTCGAACGGGTCGACCGGATTGGGACTGGTACCGGCGACCAGGAAGACCCGCTTGTCGCGGTAGCGCTCGATGTGCTCGATCGGGTTGTCGGCGCTGACCCTGGCCTCGTCCCACGGCTCGCCGTAGATCGTGCCGCCGGCCAGGTCCAGGGCCGCGGAGGACACATTGGCCCAGTGCGCGACGGCACCGAGGTCGCGACGCAGGCTGGGCGGGCCGGAGTGGGCGCTCACCGAGGCGAAGTGGCCGTAGTACTTGGCCGCGTACTTAAGCGCGCCGAAGCCGCCCATCGAGAACCCGGCGACGGCGCGGCCGTCGTACTCGGCGTACGTCCGGAAGTTCGCCTCGACCCACGGCAGCAGCTGGGCGATGTGGAAGGTCTCCCAGTTGCGGGGGCCGGTGTGGGAGCTGACCGGGTTGGAGTACCAGCCCGCGTGACCGCCGTCGGGCATCACCACGATGATCGGCTTGCCGGCGGTCAGGTCGCGGATGCCCGCGCGGTCCCAGGTCATGAAGTCCTGGTCGGTACCGCCGCCGTGGAACAGGTAGAGGACGGGGTAGGTGCGTCCGCCGGAGTGGTAGTCGTCGGGGAGCAGGACGTTGACGGCGGGCTCCCAGCCGATCGCGTCGGTCGCGAAGCGGTAGTACCACATGCGGGGGTCGTCCTCCCTGCGGTCCACGACGCGCAGCCCGTCGTCGGCCGCACCGGCCGGCGAGGCCGCTGCGAGGACGCTCGCGCCGCCGAGGGCCATCGCAGCGGAGACCCCGCCGACGGCCCTCAAGACGCTTCTGCGGGTGGGGCGGTGCTCGCTCAAGATGACCTCCAGGTCGGGATGTGACACATACGCATGGCGTGCCGTCGGCCGCCGCGGTGATCTCCGCGGAGGGACGGCGCGACGCCCGGCGTGTCGCGGGCGGGAAGGCACCGCGCCACGCCCGGTCCCTTCCCGCCCGCGCCCATCCCCCCGCTTCCCCGCGGTTCTCGGTGGTGACTTGCCAACCCTTGCGGGAGACGCTGAAATGCCGATGAAATCGCGGTGATGCCGACGGCGGCACGGGGGGCGGAGGGGTTGGCTGTGGACGGGGGATCCCCCCAGCGGCTTCGGATCGAGGTGCTCGGCCCGGTGCGTGCCTGGCGTGACGGTACGCCACTTGACCTGGGTCCGATCCGGCGGCAGGCGGTGCTGGCCGCGCTGGTGCTGCGGCCGGGCACGCTGGTCAGCCATGAGCAGCTGCTCGTCGACGTGTGGGGCGCCCAGCCGCCGAAGACCGGTCACCGGGTACTGCCCAGCTACGTCTATCCGCTGCGCAAGACGCTGGACGCGGCGGGCGCCGGACCGGCCGGGTCGGTGATCCGCGGCGGCCGGGGCGGGTACCGCTTCGTCGGCGACGGGGTACGGCTCGACGTGGCCGAACTGGCCGAACGGCTGGGCGAGGTGCAGCGCGCGCGGGCGTCGGACGACCCGGCCACCGCGATGGCCCGGTCCTCCCAGGCGCTCGGTCTGTTCCGGGACGAGCCGCTGGCCGGGCTGCCGGGGCCGTTCGCGCAGGACGAGCGGCGGCGGCTGTCGCAGCGCCGGCGCGCCCTGCGGCGGGACAACCTCGAATGTTTGGTCCTGCTCGGCCGCTCCGCCGACGCCCTGGACGGCCTCGCCGCCCTGTCCGCGTCCGATCCGTACGACGAGTCGCTGACCGCGCTGCGGATGCGCGCCCTGTACGGCAGCGGACACCAGGCCGCGGCGCTGAGCGCCTATCAGGACATGCGCACGCGGCTGCGCGACGAACTCGGGGTCGATCCCGGCGAGGAACTCAGCCGGGTGCACCAGGCGGTGCTGCGCCGGGACGACGCACGGCTCCTCGGCCCGGCGGCACGCCCGGCCGCCGTGCCGCGCCGGCCGCGCCGCGCGGTCAACGAACTGCCGGGCGGCACCGGCCGCCTCATCGGCCGGGAGCGCGAGCTGGCGCTGCTGACCGCGCCCTCGCCGTCCGCATCCGTGTCGGTCGTGGCGGTGGACGGGGCCGCCGGGGTCGGCAAGACCGCGCTCGTCGTCCACGCGGCCGGTGTGCTGCGTGCCCACCACCCGGACGGCTGCCTGTTCGTGGACCTGCGGGCGCACAGCGCCGGACGGCACAGAGTCTCCCCGCAGCGCGTGCTGCGCAGGTTGCTGCGCTCGCTCGGCGCCGCCGACAGCGAGGTGCCCGACGACCCCGACGAGCTCACCGCGGCGTGGCGGGCCGCGACCAGTCCGCTGCGGCTGCTGCTCGTGCTGGACGACGTTCCCGGCGCGCGGCAGATACGGCCGCTGCTGCCCGCCGGACCGGGCAGCACGGTGCTGGTGGCCGGCCGGCGGCGGCTGGCCGGGCTGGACGCCGACCGACGGGTCACCCTGGAACCCCTGGAGACCGGCGAGGGGCTGTCCCTGCTCAGGCACATCGTGGGGGAGGAGCGCGCGGACCGGGAGCCGGCGGCGACCCGCGAACTGGTCCGGCTGTGCGACGGGTTGCCGCTGGCACTGCGCATCGCCGGGGCGCGGCTGCAGACCCGTCCGGCCTGGACGCTGGCGTACCTGGTGGAGCGGATGGCGGGCGACGAGCACCGTCTCGGCGAGCTCACTGCCGGGGACCGCAGCGTGGAGGCGGCCTTCCGCCTGTCGTACGACCAGCTCACGCCGGAGCAGCGGCTCGCCTTCCGCACCCTCGGTCTGTCGCCGACGGTCGAGTTCGACGCGCTGACCTCGGCGGCCATGCTGGACCGGTCCCCCCGGGACGCCGAGCGGATCCTGGAAAGCCTGGTCGACGCGAGCCTGGTGCAGCAACCCCGCCCGGGCCGCTACCGCCTGCACGACCTGGTCCGGGTGCACGCACGGCGGCTCGCGGAGGCCGCACCCGCCGAAGCCCGCGCGGCGCGCACCGCCGCCCTCCGGCTCTACCTGGACGCGGCCCGGACCACCAGCGACTGGGGCCCCGGCGGTTTCCCCACCGGGCCGCGACCCGGCGGTGCGCCGTTCGCGGACTGGAAGGAGGCCGAGGGCTGGCTGGACGCGGCCGGCGCGGAGCTCGCCGATGTCGTCGGGCACGCCGCGGCGCGCGGTGAAGCCGACTACGCGTGCTGGATCGCCGAGGCCCTGAGCGACTACTTCACCCGCCGGGGCCGCTACCACGAGGGCCGGACGGCCTTGGAGAGCGCGCTCGCGCACGCGGACCGGGCCACCGACCGGCGGATGGCCCCCGCACTGCGCAACTGCCTGGGCATCGCCGACATCTACCAGGGGCGCATTCCCCAGGGGCGGGTCTGGTTCGCCGAGGCGCTGGACCTCAGCCGCCGCCGCGCGGACCGGCGCGAAGAGGCCGTGGCCCTGGGCGGGTTGGGGGCCGCCGACCTGAACCTGGGCCGGGCCGACGAGGCGATCCCCCCGCTGACCGAGGCGGTGGAGCTGGCCCGGCGGCTCGACGACGACTGGGTCGCCGCCATGGGACTCTCCCTCCTCGGCGCCGTCCACCACAGCCGGCAGCGCTCCGAGGAGGCGCTCGGCTGCTTCGCCGCCGCCCGCGCCCACGCCGAGACCAACGGCCGGCCGCGGGTGATCGGGATGGCGCTGGCCAACGCCGCCGGCGTCCACCTCGACCTCGGCCACTACGGCGAGGCCAAGACCCTGTACCGCCACGCGGCCGAGCTGGCGCAGCGGGTCGGGGACGCCCTCCTGTACGCGATCGTCCTGACCCGGCTGGGCACGGCGGAGCAGGGCGAGGGGAACCTGAGCGCCGCCACGGCCCTCCACCACCAGGCCCTCTCCCGACACCAGACGCTGTCCCCGCTCACCGAACCCCAGTACGACCGGCTGGAGATGGACATCCGCTCCAGGCTGGGCCGCGCCTACCGTGCGGCGGGCCGCGTCGCCGAGGCACGCGCGCAGTTCCGGACGGCGCTCGCCGTGCCCGGAGCCGCCGACCACCCCGTGGAGCACGCGCTGGCGACCGCGGGGCTCGACGAGTGCGGCGACGACTGAACGCGCGCCGCGCCCACCGCCCGGAGGGGTTACGCCGGCGAGGACACCAGCGAGACGGTCACCACCACCGGCGCCGGCCGCCCCACCCCGCGCACCCCCTCGGCCACCATCTCCAGCAGCCACACCGCGACATCCGGCGACCACTCCCGCGTACGGCAGCCCAGCCGCAGCACCTCACGCATCCCCTCGGTGTGCAGGGCACCGTCGAGGTCGAGGTCCACTCCCGCGAGGTCCCCGCCGGCCGCGGTGTCCTTAGCCACGGGCACGAAGACCTCCACCGTCCCCTGTGCCATGTGCCGCACCGCCTCGCACACGGCCACCGCGTCGTCGGCGCCCACCCCGCCCGCGACGCCGGTACGGCGCGCGACCGTGACCACCACCTCGTGCCGGGCGTCCGGATCCGCCAGGCCGAACCACGCCGCCAACTCGATCTGGTGGAAGGCCGTGTTGCGCCCGACCGCCTGCAACGGGAGCAAGGCGTGCAGACCGGTGAACGTCACCGCACCCACACGGGCCAGCGTCTCGGACAGGACCAGGACGACGGGCCGGACGGGAAGACCGGGGCGCGGCGGATCGGTCAGCACCCCCGCCTGCAGCCAGGCCAGTTGGCGGACCGCGCCGTCCTGGGTCCAGTCGCCGCCGACCTCTTCATGGGCCCACGCCGTGGGCTCATGGCGGGCCGTGATCCGTCCGTCCTCGTGCAGCGCGCTGCTGACGGTCTGCCAGCCGTAGGAGCCGGCCCGATCGACGGCCCGGCCGAGCAGGTCCTCCTCGACGGTGCCTCCGGCGTCCTGCTCGACGACCCGGTCGAACCACGGATGCCGCGTGAGGGTCCCGTGCAGGCCGATGACGACGGTGGGGGGAAACACGGGCACTCCCGGAGGGCGGACGGCGCTGGAAGCCCGTCTTCGGGGCCGCGCCCCTCCGGGGCCCGCCCGTAGGACGAAGGCCGATAGTAGTGCCGGTGGCAGTGGTCGGCGCCGGTCGGCCCGGTGCGCGGTCCGGGTGGGGCTTGCTGCCGGGTGCCCGTCGGGCCGAAGATCCTTCGCTCCGAGGTGCCCGCGGCCGGAGTATTACCGGCGATTTGGAGCGTGCCCTCCAGACAGTGACCATGTGCCATGGCCCGGCGACCTCGGGCACCGGCACGACGAGAGACGCACGATCCATGCACCGCAGCCCTGCCGCTCAGGACCCCGAGACCGGCTCTGACCTGCACAATCAAGCCAAGCAGCCGTTTCGGATGAGCTTGCTGACAGCCACCTGCCTGGTGATGGGCAACATCATCGGCGGCGGCATCTTTCTGCTGCCGGCTTCGGTGGCCCCGTTCGGCACCGTCAGCCTGGTCGCCTTCGGCGTCCTGACGATCGGCGCCGTCGCGCTCGCCCTGGTCTTCGGCCGGCTCGCCGAGCGCCATCCGGACACCGGCGGCCCGTATGTCTACGCGCGCGAGGCGTTCGGCGACTTCGCCGGCTTCCTCTCCGCCTGGTCGTACTGGACCATGACCTGGGTCAGCAACGCCGCCCTCGCGGTCGCCGCCGTCGGCTATGTCCACGTCCTCTTCCCCGGCAGTGCCTCGGCCGGCACCGATCTCGCGGTCGCCCTGGGCGCGCTCTGGCTCCCCGCCGTCGCCAACTTCGCCGGCACCCGCTACGTGGGCGCCGTGCAGCTGGTCTCCACCGTCCTGAAGTTCGTCCCGCTCCTCTTCATCGCCGTGGTCGGACTGTTCTTCTTCGACCCCGACAACCTCGGCTCCTTCAACGCCGGCGGCGGCAGCGCGGTCGGCGGGATGTCGGCGGCCGCCGCGATCCTCCTCTACTCGTACGTCGGTGTGGAGTCCGCCGCCATGAGCGCCGGCGAGGTCCGCGACCCGGAGCGGAACGTCGGCCGGGCCACCGTCCTCGGCACCATCGGCGCCGCCGTGGTGTACCTCCTGGGCACCCTCGCCGTCTTCGGCACCGTCGCGCACGACAAGCTGGTGAACTCCAAGGCGCCGTTCTCGGACGCGGTGGACGCGATGTTCGGCGGCCACTGGGGCGGCACGCTCGTCGCCGGCGCGGCCGTCGTCTCGATCATCGGCGCGCTCAACGGCTGGACCCTGATGAGCGCCCAGTCGCCGTACGCCGCCGCCAAGGACGGCCTCTTCCCGGCCCCGTTCCTGACCAAGCGGCGCGGCGTACCGACCTTCGGCGTGCTGGCCGCGGCCGTCCTGGCCAGTGTCCTGACGGTGATCAACTACTTCATCGGCAGCGGCGGCGTCTTCGAGATCCTCGTCCTGATCACCACCTTCTCCGCCACCGTGCCCTACCTCCTCGCCGCCGGCGCGCAGGTCTACTTCCTGCTCACCGGCCGTCGCGACAAGGTCCGCCCCGCCCGCTTCGCCCGGGACCTGACCCTCGCCCTCGTCGCGTTCGGCTTCACCTTCTGGCTCGTCGCCGGGGCCGGCTACGCCGCGATCTACCAGGGCGTGCTGTTCCTCTTCGCCGGCATCCTCGTCTACGCCCTGATGGCGGCCCGCCGGGCGGCCCGTCAGGACCAGGCGGGCGCCTCGGAGGCGCAGCCCGCCCACCGGCCGCACCGTGACGCGGTCCCCGAGAAGGTCTCCTGAAGGGAGCGTCCAGCCGTCCGAGCCGCTGTGGCGGCTCAGACAGACGCCGAAGGCGCCCTGATGGACCAGGAGGAAGACCAGCGCCTTGCCGGGCGAGAGCACCAGGAACAGTGCGCAGAGGTAGAGCGTGATGTGCGCCAGCAGCAGCACCGCCTCCGTCCCCCATGCCGGCATCGTGGGGGAACGGAGCGCCCTGACGCTCGCCACCCGCAGCCGGAACCCCTCCAGCGCCAGCAGCGGGAGGGGCAGCCCCGCCTGAGGGCGCCCGCGGAGCCGGGGCGCCCCGTCCGGGTGCCGGGGCCGCACGCTCATCCACCAGCCGTACGACATCCCCATGCCGAGGTTCCCCCACAGCCGCCCGCCGATCCCGCTCGACCGCCGGCCCCGGCGCACCCGCCGACCCGCCGTCTCCCGGATGACCAGCGCGACCTGCCCGGACACCAGCGCCACGAGCCCGGCCACCGCCGGCTGCCACCAGCTGTCGCCCAGTGTGAAGAACACCGCCCAGCCCCCGGCGAGCTCCGCACCCGCCAATGACCGCCGCCCAAGCCCCGTCGTCATACCGGCGAGTCTTCCGCCCCGGCCCGCGGCCCGACAGCCGGCGCACCCCCGGACCGGCCGGGGGGTTACCGCCACCAAAGGGTGGGGCTGGCTCCACCCCGCCGTCGTCGTTCCGCGGCGCGGCGGCCGTTCCACCCCGCCCGCCCGGTCAGTTCTTGTTGCTCTGCATCTCCCTGATCGACGTGATCAGCTGGGACTTCCGCATGCGTGCCGTGCCCCTGATGCCGAGCGCCGAGGCCACCTGCTGAAGCTCCGCCAGAACAAGCGAGTTGAGGTTGTCCGGCTGAGACGTCCGCTCCTCGGGCACGCGCCCGGTGGTCCGCTCGTTGAGCGGGTTCAACTGCATGCGTGGGGACGTCGCGGACCAGATCGCCTCGGCCGCCTGACCCAGGACGTATTCGATCTCGCCCGGACTCATATCGGCGACGTTCTCGCGGAGCGTCTTCAGCTTCTTGAGGGCGTAGCGCAGCGCGAAATCCTCGCGCTCGGCTTCCTTCCGCCCCTGCGCGATACGGTTCAGGTCCACCGCGATATGGCGTTGGGCCCGCGCGATCTCCTCGACGCTGGTCACCATCTCCGCCACGCTCCGCTCCACGGGACTGCCCATTTGCATGGACTGCACGTCGAGGGTGGTGGAGATCGGACTCTCCGAATTGCCGCTGGTCAGTGCCTGGTTCAGATGGGTGACGATCTGCTGCCGGCAGTTGTCCGCGCTGCGCAGATCGGTGTGGTCGAAGAGGATGACGCGCATCTGGGCGATGTCGAACGGCAGGTCGCAGGCCTTGTCCGCGATCAGCGCCACCGGCAGCTTGGCGGTGTGCCGCACCGCCAGCTCGTAGAAGACGTTGGGGTTGAGCCCCGTGAGATCCGCCACCGCCACCTTCGCCCGCAGGATGTGGTCCAGGACCTGCAGATTGATCTGCCCCGGTTCGGCGATCTGATCTCCTCTGACCGCCGTGAGACCTATCTCCTGTGCGGCACGCTGCACGATGAATTCAAGAATGCCGTCGGAGCGGTTGCGGATGTCCGAACCCTCTTCTCCGATGGGGGCGATGAAGAAGCATTCCTGATCAGGTTCCGGAAGGCTGGAAGCTGCCAAGCTGATCTCCGAGGTGCCGGGGTGAAGCGAAACTGATCGGCCGTCAGCGCCGATTATATGGTCTGCGTCTCACCCCGACGGCCGGACGCGGCATCCCCGGCACCCGGCGGAAGCGTCCGCGTCGTGGCAGGCTGGAGCCGTGAGGCAGTCGACACACCGCGCGAGGAGAACACCGTGAACGCTCGGCCCGCACCGCTCAGCGCCCAGGAGATCGACGACCGCCTCGCGGAGCTGCCCGGCTGGTCCGCCGAGAACGACCTGCTGCGCCGGACCTATTCCTTCCAGGGGCACCTGCCGGCCGCCGTGATGGTCGTCCATATCGCGCGGATCCAGCAGGAGTTGGACCACCACGCCGAGCTGACCCTGGGCTACGACCGGCTCGCCGTCGCGGTGAACACCCACAGCGCCGGCGGCCGGATCACCCACCTCGACTTCGGCCTCGCCCGGAGGATCGAGGAGATCGCCGCGGCCCACGGCGCCCGCTGACCGGCGGGTCAGTCGCCCGAGCGCGGCCTGACCACCCGGCCCGCGCGCGCCAGCTCCACGTTGAACTGGGCGCCGCACAGCAGCGACAGGTGGGAGAACCACAGCCAGATCAGGAACACCACCGGTCCGGCCAGCGAGCCGTAGAGCCGGTTGAAGGTGCCGACGTACGAGGCGTAGAGCGCGAAGCCCGCGGACGACACCAGCCACAGCAGCACCGCGACCACACCACCGGGCGCCGCCCGCCGCACCCCGCGCGAGCTGGGCGGCCCGGAACGGAACAGCACCATCGCCAGCACCGTGGCCAACAGCAGCAGCAGCGGCCACTTCAGCAGGTTCCAGGTGGCCTCGCCCGCCTCACCGAACCCGAGCGCCCGGCCCAGCGCGGTCGCGATCGGCCCGCTCACCAGCAGCGCCACCGCACTGCTGATCAGCAGCGCCATCAGCAGCAGCGCCGTCACCAGGATCCGCGGTGCCTTGCGCCACGGCGGCCGGTCGTCCTTCGTCCGGTGCATGGCGTGCAGTGCCCGGCGGAACACGGCCAGATAGCTGCACGACGACCACAGGGCGCTGGCCAGGGCGCCGCCCACCACCACCCACGCGGCGGTGCGCTGGTGCGCCATGACGACCAGCGCCCGGCGGACGGTCGGGCCCGATTCGGCCGGGGCGATGGCGCTGATCTGGTTGATGAGCTGCTCGGTGGCCGCCGGGTCGGCGAGCCCGATCAGCGACACCGTGACGATCAGCGACGGCAGCAGCGCCAGCACCGAGTAGTACGTCAGGCTCGCCGCCCAGTCCGTCACATCGTCGTGCCAGACGGACAGCGGCGTACGGCGCAGCGCGGTACGGCACTGGGCCCAGGTCGGCCGGGCGGCCGGCGGCTTCGGCCCGGCCGCGCCGAGCGCACGATCCAGCAGCGCCCGGTTCATCCCCCGGCGCGTACCGCTGTCGCCCATGTCGTTGCGTCCTCTCCTCGATACGTCCTGCATCATCCCCCGCGCCAGGACCGTCCGAAGACGACCGGGCGGCCACCGCCCGCCGGGGGCACCGCCGCGTCCGGCGGTGGACACACCTCACGGTCCCGGTCCGCACCGCCACCCGTCAGCTCTCCGCGGCCGGATCCCCCGTATGGACGAGGGGCCGGCGGCCCGCCCGCACGCTCACGCGAAGGGCAGCACCTGCCACGGCGAGGACGGGTCCTGCGTGAGGACGCGGTGCAGGTGCGCCGCCTCGGCGTACTGCGGGCCGAACCAGCCGTGGTCGAACGCCAGCATCCGGCCCAGCAGATAGCCCGCGGCGAACTCGGCCCACGAGCCGTAGACCTCCCTCGCCCGCGCGCCGACCCGCTGCACCGCCTGCTCGGCCTGCGGCGGCGCGCACAGCCGGGCGCCCAGGCCCCAGCGGACGAGATTGACGGCGTGCACGAGATCCAGCGCGAGCAGGGACACCACCCGGCCACCGGCCGGCAGCAGCCCGTCCGTGCGGAACCGCTCCTCGTAGCGGGCGACGAGTTCGGGGAGCTCCGGCGCGTCGGCGGCGCCCTCGTTCTCCTCCTCCGGGTCCGCCGCCGCCCGTGCGCGCAGCGCCTGTTCGGTGTCGGCCGGTACGAACTGCCCGGCCAGGAGCTGGTCCAGACGCTGCTGCCAGCCGGCGGGGTCGGTCACCGACCACTGGTCGTGCAGCGTCCGGGCGTCCGCGGCGTGGTCGAGGAAGGCCGTACCCAGCTCGTTCCACGGCACGCTGTGGTGCACCGCGAGCGGCGCGCCGCACGCCAGTCCCTGTGCGACGGGGCCGTGCAGCGGGCCCCCGAAGTGGGTGACGAGCAGACCGCCGGGCCGCACCCCGACCTGGGCGCGCAGCCGCAGCCAGCCGGCGCGCGCCTGGGGGACGGCCGCCAGATACGCCGCGCACCCCGTCCCCGGGTTGATCGCCAGCCGCCACTTGTCGTTCGGCCAGTCCTGCGCCAGCTCCTCCAGCGAGACCCGGTCGAAGAACTGCTGCGGCTGCCACGGCGGCAGCATGCCGCGGGTCAGGACGGGAATGCACCTACCGCCCGTCACCGGGTCGTCGTAGACGGGCAGCGGGTCCTGCCCCGGCTGCGGCGCCGCCAAATACAGGTCCTCGCCGGCGACCGCGGCGACCTGGCCGTCCACATCACCACGCGCCGTCGCTTCGCACAGCCGCCGCTCGGTATCGGTCGGCGGCATCCATCCCGGAGTAGCCACAGGCCAAGACCCTACGATCACCTCCCGGCCCGCCGGAACCGGGGGTTGCCGGGACGTCAGGGGAGATTGCACCGAAGCCACCCGTAACGGAGGCTCGATGTCATGAGCGACCACGACCGCACCGGACCCGGGCACCGCCACGCCCGCCACGACAGCGCGCAGATCGACTGGGAGGCGCTCGGCCCGATCCTCGAACGGGGCGCCGAACTGCACACACCGCTCCATCAGCAGATCGCGGCCTGGCTGCGGGAGCTGCTCACCGGGGTGGCCGGCACCGGCCCCGACGGGGTGCGCCGGGTGCTTGACGTCGGCAGCGGGCCGGGCGTCGTCAGCTGCCTGCTGGCCCAGGTCTTCCCCGCGGCCGAGGTGGTCGCGGTGGACGCGGCCGGGGCGCTGCTGGAGCGGGCCCGCGCCCGGGCCGGCCGCCTCGGGCTCGGCGACCGGATCCACACCCATTCCGCCGAGGTCCCGGACGGGCTCGACGCCCTCGGCGGCGCCGACCTCATCTGGTCGAGCAAGGCCCTGCACCACGTGGGCGACCAGCGCGCCGCGGTCGCCGCCCTCGCCGGGCATCTGCGGCCCGGCGGACTGCTCGCCGTCTGCGAGGGGGGCCTCGCCCCGCGCTACCTGCCGCGCGACATCGGCATCGGCCGCCCGGGGCTGCAGTCCCGGCTCGACGCGGCCGGCGAGGAGTGGTTCAGCGCGATGCGGACGGCGCTGCCCGACGCCGCCGACGACATCGAGGACTGGCCCGCCTTCCTCGCCGACGCGGGCCTGCGCACCCCGCGCACCCGCAGCTTCCTGCTGGACCTCCCGGCCCCGCTCTCCGCCGAGGCCCGCGCATACGTCCAGAGCCGTCTCACCCGCTCCGTCGACCTCTACGGCGACCGCCTCGACGCGGACGACCGCACCACCCTCGCCCGGCTCACCGACCCCGACGACGCGGCCGGCGTCACCCGCCGCCCCGACGTCTTCCTGCTGTCCGCGCAGACCGTGCACACGGCCTGCGCGCGGTAGGCCGGACCGATCCGACCGCCCCGCCACCCGGCGCCCGGCCGGGAAGTACGCCGGCCGGGCCCGAGGAGGACGGTCGGACAGGGAATCAGGGGCGCGGCGATGTCACCCCTGGCCCATCGGCTTCGGGGTGATCACGGCGAAGGTGGCGCCCTGCGGATCGGTCACCACGGCCATCCGGCCGGCCATCATGTCGAAGGGCTCCTGAAGTGCCGCCCCGCCGGCCGCGGTCACCTTGCCGACGGTCTCGTCGGTGTCGGCCACCGAGAAGTACGCCAGCCAGTGCGAGGGCGTGTCGGGCGGCATCTGCTCGGACATCGGCTGCATACCGCCCACCGGGCGGTCGCCCACCTTGAGCGCGTAGTAGTTCTCGGCGCCCTCCATCTCCATGGCGGTGCTCTCGATGCCGAAGGAGGCCTGGTAGAAGGCAGCGGCGGCGGAACGGTCGGTGGTGTTGAGCTCGTTCCAGATCAGCGCGCCGTGCTCGTTGACGATGCCCGCGCCGGGGAAGTCCACCGCCTGCCAGACGCCGAACACCGCGCCGGTGGGGTCGGCGGCGATACACATCCGGCCGAGCGTCATCACGTCCATCACCGGCATCAGGATCGTGCCGCCGGAGTCGCTCACGGCCTGGGAGGTGGCGTCCGCGTCCGCCGCCGCCAGGTACGTGGTCCACACGGTGGGCGGCGGGGGCTGGCCGCCCATGGCCATCGCGGCCATGATGCCGGCCACCGGCTTGCCGTTCAGCTCGCACACGGCGTAGCCGCCGGTCTCGGGCGGCCCGATCTCCCCGGTCCACCCGAAGACGCTGGCGTAGAAGTCGATGGCGGCTTGCTGGTCCGGGGCCGCGAGATCGACCCAGCAGGGGGTCCCGGGCTGATAGGCGGAGGTGACTTCGGGCATCGTGGCCTCCTGGATGGGGGCGCCTGCCGCGTCCGTGCGGCGGGGAGGGAAGCAGGGCAGGGCGCCACGTTCGTCGGTCCCGCCGGCGCGCCGCGGGGCCGCGTGGCGCTCACCCTCCACACTTCCCGCCGTCCGCCGAGCCCGCCACTCGGGTACGCCACGGCGCCGCCCGTACGAGCGGACGGCGCCGTGGGAGCGCGGCGGTCGGGCCGGGGCCGTCAGGCCATGTCGAACGTGGCCGGGTCCGGGCCGAGGCGGTTGCCGGTGTCCAGACCGGCGAGGGTGGCCAGATCCGCGTCGTCCAGCGTGAAGTCGAAGACGTCGATGTTCTCGGCGATGCGCGAGGGCGTGACGGACTTCGGGATGACGACGTTGCCGATCTGGAGGTGCCAGCGCAGCACCACCTGGGCGGGGGTCTTGCCGTGCTTCGCGGCGAGCTGGGCGATCGTCGGGTCCTCGAGGAGGCCCCTGCCCTGGCCCAGCGGCGACCAGGCCTCGGTCGCGATGCCGTGCCGGGCGTGGACGGCGCGGGACTCGGCCTGCTGGAACTGTGGGTGCAGCTCGATCTGGTTGACGGCGGGGACGACGGAGGTCTCGTCCAGCAGCCGCTCCAGGTGGGCGGGCTGGAAGTTGGAGACACCGATGGCCTTGGCGCGGCCGTCCGCGTAGATCTTCTCGAGGGCCTTGTACGTGTCGACGTACGCGTCCTTGGCCGGCAGCGGCCAGTGGATCAGGTAGAGGTCCACGTACTCCAGGCCGAGCTTGGCCAGGGAGGCGTCGAAGGCGCGGAGCGTGGAGTCGTAGCCCTGCTCGGAGTTCCACAGCTTGGTCGTGACGAACAGTTCGTCACGGGGGAGGCCGGAGGCGGTGAGCGCCTTGCCGGTGCCCTCTTCGTTGCCGTAGATCGCGGCGGTGTCGATGCTGCGGTACCCGGCGGCCAGGGCGTGGCCGACCGCGGTGGCCGCCTCTTCGTCGGGGACCTGCCAGACACCGTAGCCGAGCTGGGGCATCGCGATGCCGTTGTTGAGCGTGATGGACGGAACCTTGCTCACGAGGGGATCGATCCTTAGGTATACGTTCGTGTTCCAGGTCGTTCAACGATCATCCGCCGCTGTGCATTCCCGCGCACGTCGGTGGTGAGTTCGCCGAGCGTGAAGGCGCCGGCGCACAGCACCGTCAGCCCGGCGCAGAGTTCCAGCGCGCCGACCAGGCCGGCAAGCCCACCGGAGACGGCGGGCGCGCCGGGGAGGAGGCCGTCGGTCACCGCCCGCACCAGCCACATGCAGCCCCCGCAGGCGAACGCCGTGCCACCGCCCGTCCAGGCCGCCGCGAGCGGCCAAAGCACCCGCAGTCCGGGCGTCAGGCGGGGAAACAGGAGCAGCAGCAGTCCGGCGGCGGCGAGGAGCAGGAGCAGGCCCTGCGACCAGTCCGAAGCCGAGCTGATCACGGTCCCGGCGGCCGCCTCGGAGGCGTCCACGCCCAGCGTCGAGCCCGCGCCCCACAGGATGTGGACCGAGCCCAGCGCCGCCAGCAGCACCGCGGCCGGCGCGAGGAGGATCCGCTGCACGGTCCGGGTACCGGTGTCGGCGAGTCCGCCCAGCGGGGCGCGCAGCAGACCGCCCCAGCGCTGGTGCGCGTACACCGCGAAGGCGCCGAGCAGGGTGACTCCCTCGACGAGGAAGCCGCCGTAGACCACGCCGAAGACCCAGGGGGCGATGAGGTCGTCGGAGCCCATCGGGTTGTGGGCGCCGGTGACCAGGCCGGCGAGGCTGCCGCCCACGACGCCGGTGATCAGCGGGACCAGCAGCCCGGAGGCCGCCCACAGCGGCAGGAGCAGCAGCCACGCCGGGGCCCGCCGGCCGGTCGGGCGGGTGAGGGTGTGGGCCACCACCGCCGCGATCGCGTCGAGGAGGAAGGTGAAGGCGTTGGCCGCGACCCAGACGGCGCGGCCGATGCGATCCGGATCGACGACACCGACGTCGAAGCCCAGCACCCACAGCAGCTTGAGGGTCAGGTACGGGGCGCAGGCCAGGACGGCCGTCCGGCCCAGGAGTGTGAGACGGCGAGAGGGCATGCAACGGAGTCTGCGGAGCGCCGGTGCGGTCGGCGTCGGGCGTGCGGACGATCCGGCTCCGCCGTGCGGCGGAGGTGCGGCACACGGCACCGACGAGCCGGGGCGGCCGGTCGCCCCCTCACGACCCGTACAGCGCGTCCACTTCCACCGAGTACGCCGTCTCGATCGCCTTGCGCTTGAGCTTCAGCGACGGCGTCAGCAGCCCCTGCTCCTCGCTGAACTGGTTGGCCAGTATCCGGAACGTACGGATCGACTCGGCCTGGGAGACCAGGGTGTTGGCGGCGACGACGGCGCGTCGGATCTCGGTCTCCAGGTCCGGGTCGCGCACCAGGTCCGTCGGCGGCATCTCCGGCTTGCCGCGCATGGCCAGCCAGTGCGCGACCGCCTCCGGGTCCAGCGTCACCAGCGCGGCGATGAACGGCCGGTCGTTGCCGACGACGATGCACTGGGCGACCAGCGGATGCGCCCGCACCCGCTCCTCCAGGCCCACCGGCGAGACCGTCTTGCCGCCGGAGGTGACCAGGACCTCCTTCTTCCGCCCGGTGATGGTCAGATAGCCGTCCTCGTCGAGGGCGCCCAGGTCGCCGGTGGCGAACCAGCCGTCGTGCAGCACCGCGTCGGTCGCCTTGGGGTCGTTGTGGTAGCCCTGGAAGACCTGGCCGCCGTACAGCCAGATCTCGCCGTCCTCCGCGATGTGCACGGTGGTGCCGGGGATGGGGGTGCCGACGGAGCCGAAGCGGGTCCGCTCGGGCGGGTTGGCGGTGGCGGCCGCGGTGCTCTCCGTCAGGCCGTAGCCCTCGAAGATCCGCACTCCGGCGCCGGCGAAGAACAGCCCCAGGCGGCGCTCCATCGCGCTGCCGCCGGACATGGCGTACCGCATCCGGCCGCCCATCGCCGTACGGACCTTGCTGTAGACGAGCTTGTCGAAGAGCTGATGCTGCATCCGCAGTGCGGCGCTGGGGCCGGACCCGGTGCCGAACGCCTTGTTCTCCTGCGCCTCGGCGTAGCGCACCGCGATGTCGACGGCCTTGTCGAAGGGCCCTTCCTTGCCGTCCGTCTCCGCCTGCCGCCGGGCCGCGGCGAAGACCTTCTCGAAGATGTACGGCACCGCGAGGATGAAGGTGGGCCGGAAGGCCTGCAGGTCGGGCAGGAGGGCCCGGGCCGCCAGCTCGGGCTGGTGGCCCAGCTTGACCCGGCCGCGGACCGCGGCGACCTGCACCATCCGCCCGAAGACGTGCGCCAGCGGCAGGAACAGCAGGGTCGCGGCCTCTTCGCCCCCCTTCGAGGTGAAGACCGTCTCGTAGCGCATGACGATGTTGTCGGCCTCGGCCATGAAGTTGGCGTGGGTGATGACACAGCCCTTGGGGCGGCCGGTCGTGCCCGAGGTGTAGATGATCGTCGCGGTGGCGTCCGGGGTGACGGCCATCCGGTGCCGGTGCACCACGTCGTCCTCGATGTGCGCGCCGGCCGCGGTCAGCTCGGCCAGCGGGTCGGCGTCCAGCTGCCACAGCTTGCGCAGGTGCGGGAGCCGGTCGATGACCGAGCCGACGGTCATCGCGTGGTCCTCGTGCTCGACCAGGCACGCCGAGACGCCGGCGTTGTGCAGCATCCAGAAGACCTGCTCGGCCGAGGACGTCGGATACAGCGGTACGGACTGCGCGCCGATCGACCACAGCGCGAAGTCGAACAGGGTCCACTCGTAGCGCGTACGGGACATGATCCCGACGCGGTCGCCGAACCGGACGCCCTGCGCGAGCAGGCCCTTGGCCAGCGCGAGGACCTCGTCGCGGAACTGCCCGGAGGTGACGTCCTGCCAGTTGCCCGCGTCGTCCTTACGCCCGAGGGCGATGTGTCCGGGGTCGGCCTCGGCGTGGTCGTAGACGGCATCCGCCAGCCCGCCGACCCGGGGCGCGGTCGCCAAAGGCGGGACGGTGAACTCGCGCAATGACCCAGCTCCTCGTGGTGTTGCTCACAAGGCCGCGACCGTACCCCACGGGGACGGCATCCGGCAGGGCAGTACCACGGCGTGAACGCGCCCCCACCGGAACTGGCCAAGCGAAGAAATCGGGCTACTTCGGAGAAGAGCGGACATGATCCGGGTACTTCGACGCCGTACGATCACGACGCCGGGACCATATCTGCACCAAATCTCTGCACCTGACACCTGGTTTGACGCCCGGTCGTCCGAACCGCCCGGAACGGCCCGCGGCTACGGGAGCTGCAGTCGGTCGCCGCCCGCGAGGATCGCGTCCGCCAGCGCCTCCGCCGGGCCCCGCGCCGCGCGGTCGCGCTCCCCGTGCAGGAGGACGAAGTCGACCCCGCCCAGTTCCGGCAGTCCGGCACGTGGCGGGATCTGGACCAGACCAGGCGGGATCATGCCTCTGGTATGCGCCATGACGCCCAGACCCGCCCGGGTTGCGGCGATCAGTCCGTTCAGGCTTCCGCTGGTGCAGGCGATCCGCCACTGCCGGCCCTGGCGCTCCAGTGCCTCCAGCGCACGGGCCCGGGTCACCGCCGGCGGCGGATAGACCACCAGCGGGACCGGCCGCTCCGGGTCCAGCCGCAGCCGCTCGGCGCCCACCCACACCAGCCGGTCGCGCCACACCAGGCGCCCGCGCGAGTCCTCCGGGCGGCGTTTGGCGAGGACGAGATCGAGCCGCCCGGCCGCCAGCAGCTCGTGCAGGGTCCCCGACAGCTCGACGGTCAGCTCCAGATCGACCTCGGGGTGCTCCCGGCGGAACCCTTCGAGCACCTCCGGCATCCGGGTCAGCACGAAGTCCTCGGACGCGCCGAAGCGGAGCCGGCCGCGCAGCCTGGTACCCGCGAAGAAGCCCGCGGCCCGCTCGTTCGCCTCCAGGATCGTGCGGGCGAAGCCGAGCATGGCCTCGCCGTCCTCGGTCAGCTCCACGCCGTGGGTGTCGCGTGCGAACAGCCGCCGGCCGGCGGCCTCCTCCAGCTTCCGTACGTGCTGGCTCACGGTCGACTGCCGCAGCCCGAGCCGGTGCGCGGCCTGCGTGAAGCTCAGCGTCTGCGCCACGGCCAGAAAGGTGCGCAGCTGCGCGGGCTCGAACATGGGCCCTCCGGTGCTCATCATGCTTTGCGATGACAGTCACCACGGTAAGAGGGGTTCCCGATCGCCGCACGGACCGGCACGCTGACGAGGGCGCCGTCCACGCCGCCGCCCGAGAGCCGTCCGACGACCGAAGAGAGACCATGCGCCGCCCTTCCCTCAAGCCGCCTTCCTGGCTGCCCGTGGACGGTTACCTCCTGGCCCTGGTGGGCACCGTCGCGCTGGCCGCGCTGCTGCCCGCCCGCGGAGTGGCCGCCACCGTCGCCGACGGCGCCGCCACCGGAGCCGTCGCACTGCTCTTCTTCCTCTACGGCGCCCGGCTCTCCACCCGCGAGGCGATGGACGGACTGCGCCACTGGCGGCTCCACCTCACCGTCCTGGCCGCCACCTTCGTGATCTTCCCGGTGCTCGGCCTGGCCGCCCGCGGCCTCGTCCCGTACGTCCTGCCGCCCACCCTCTACACCGGGCTGCTGTTCTTGTGCCTGGTGCCCTCCACGGTCCAGTCCTCGATCGCCTTCACCTCCCTCGCCCGCGGCAACGTGGCGGCGGCGATCTGCGCCGGCTCGTTCTCCAGCCTCGCCGGCATCGTCCTCACACCGCTGCTGGCGGGGCTCGTGCTGCACGGGGACGGCGGCGGCTTCTCCGCCGACTCGCTGCTCTCGATCGTCGGCCGGCTGCTGCTCCCGTTCGCCGCCGGGCAGGTGCTGCGCCGCTGGTGGAGCCGGAGGGGCCGGACGCGGCGCGGCGGGCGGGACGCCGGCGGGCGACCGGAGGGCGGCTTCCTCGCCCGCCACAAGAAGGCCCTCGGCTATGTGGACCGCGGTTCGATACTCCTGGTGGTCTACGCCGCGTTCAGCGCCGGCGTGGTCCAGGGCATCTGGCACCAGGTCTCCTGGCTGCGACTGCTGTGCCTGCTCGGTGTGGAGGCCGTGCTGCTCGCGCTGATGCTGACCCTCACCTCGTACGGCGCGAAGCGGCTCGGCTTCCCCCGTGCGGACCGCATCGCCATCACCTTCGCCGGTTCCAAGAAGAGCCTGGCCGCCGGCCTCCCCATGGCCAGCGTCCTCTTCGGCGCCCAGGCGGGCCTGATGGTCCTGCCGCTGATGCTGTTCCACCAGATGCAGCTGATGGTGTGCGCGGTGCTGGCGCGGCGGTATGCGGCCGGTGCGGAGCCGGAGCCGGAGCCGCGGCGGGAGGCCGGTCCCGCCGCGGCGGCGGTCGCGGACGCGTACTACCGGCCCGGTCCGCGTACCCGGTCCAGCGACAGCCCCAGCACCAGCGGCGCGGGCACCGAGGCGTCGTCCGTGCGTACGGCGGACAGCTCGGCGTCGGTCAGCGCCCGCCGGTAGACCCGTACCGCGTCCAGCGCACCGGTGAACTGGGCGCGGGCGTCCGGTTTCTGACCGAGGTGGACGCCGAAGACCGACCCGCGGCTGACCGAGCCCGGGACGTCGGCCACGACGCTGGTCTCGGTGCCGTCCACGGTGAGCAGCAGCCGGCCGCCGGTGCGGCGCAGCGCCAGATGGTGCCAGTCGCCGTCGTTGTAGGCCGCCGCGGTCGCGGCCTGGGCGGTGGCGGGTGAAGAGGCACCGTCGACGGCGGTGACGCGGGCCAGCAGCCGGCCGTTGCGGGGGTCGCCGGTCAGCGCGACCTGCGGGCTCCTGGTGCCCACGCCGCCCATCCACAGCAGCGGCTGCTCGCCGGTCCGGGCGTCGTAGCGGAACCACAGGCTGCAGGTGAAGTCGTGGGCGCCCAGGGGGAGGGAGGCGCGGAACGGCAGGCGTACGGCGTCGTCCCTGCCGTCGAAGGAGAGGGCCTGGCCGAACCGGCCGCCCGTGGTGCTCGCGCCGCCGAGGACGAGGGCCGGCCGGGCGCCGGGGGCGGCGTCGCGGGTGGTGGGGTCCGGGGCGCGGCGCGGGCCGAGCCAGCCCTCGGTGAAGCGGACGAAGCGGATCTCGTCCCGGGCGTCGACCGCGCCGCCCTCGTACATCAGGCCGATGACGTCGGGTGAGACGGCGACCAGGTCCGAGTAGCCGGACCAGTCCGTGGTGACCCGGGCGCCCCGGTCGACGCCCTCCCAGGTGCGGCCCTCGTCCCAGGAGGAGCGGATGGTCATGGTCCGGCGCCGGTCGGGATCGGCGGGCGCCGCGAACAGGGTGCGGCCGCGGCCGCCGTACGGATGCGGCAGCCGCAGCGCCGAGCCCTGCACCATGGGGGAGTAGAGGTCGGGCAGGGCGCGGAACGGCGCGGTGAAGGATTCGCCGCCGTCACGGCTGACCGCGGCGTCACGATGGCCCAGGTCGGTGCCGTCCTGTTCACGGCCGTTGACATAGATCGAGCCGTCGGAGCGCTCCAGGAGGGTCATCTCCGAGGGCTTCTGACGAAACGTTCCGTTCGCCGCGATGGGCCAGCTGTCCAGCGCGCCGACCTTCCAGGTGGCGCCGCCGTCGTCGCTGTGGATCAGTGCGGCGTGGTTGGCGGTGACCCGGTTGTCCGCGTAGCTCTCGGCGTTGATGCCGAAGACCAGCCGGCCGGTGTGCCGCCCGTGGGTGAGCTGGATGCCGTGCACGGGCCCGGTGGCGTACCAGGAGTTCCACTGCGGGGGACGGATGCCGGGGGTCAGGTCGCGGGGCGCGGACCAGGTCGCGCCGTCGTCGTCGCTGTACTGGAGGTGCGGGGTGCGGTCGCAGGGGACATCGCAGCTGAGGCCGTCGTCGCGGCCCTTGTTGTAGGTCTCGGCGAGGACGATCCGGCCGGTGCGGCGGTCGACGATCGGGGCCGGGTTGCCGTGGGTGTCTCCGCCGCCCTGGTTGACGACCTGGAGCGGGCCCCAGGTGCGGCCGCCGTCGGTGGAGCGCTTGAGCACCAGGTCGATGTCGCCGGAGTCGCCGCAGTCGTGCCGGCGGCCCTCGGCGAAGGCGAGCAGGGTGCCGCGCGCGGACCGCACGACGGCTGGTATCCGGAAGCAGAAGTAGCCCCGTTCCTGGGAGGCCTTGAAGAGGATCTGCTGCTCGAAACCGCCCGCGGGCGGCGCCGTCGCGGCGGGTCCGCCGCCCGACGTCCCGTCAGGCACGGCGTGTGCGGGGGCGGTCGGCAGCAGCGCGAGGACCGAGGCGGTCAGCACGGCGAGCGCGGCGGTGGTGCGGTGGTGCCGGGGTCTGCGGCGGGGGCTGGGGTGTGCGCGGAGAACTGACGTCATGGTCCGGCCTGCCCTTCGAGGGATCGGCGGTCGGGTCATCAGGACATCCCACGTCCTATGTGCATCCCTGACGGAAGCTACTGCCGCGTGTGGACCGCGACAAGGAGCCTGCATCGGTTCTCGGCGCCACAGCCGGAATTCACTCACCCGGCCCGCAGGCACTGCGCCGGGTGGGCCTGGTGCGCTGCGCGAGCCGGGTGCGCCGGGTGTGCCGCAGGAGCGGGTGACACGGCACGCCCGGTCCGCCCCCGCGGTGCGTCACGGCCGCAGCACCACCTTGCCGAGATTGGCCCTGGCCTCGATGATCTCGTGCGCCTTGGCGGCCTGGGCCAGCGGCAGTTCGGCGTGGACGGCGGCCCGCAGCCGGCCGGACCGTGCCAGCTCCCACAGCTGCGCGCGGTGCTGCTCGTACAGCTCCCGGTGGACGGCGGCGAACCGGCGCATCGTCAGTCCGGTGACCGTCTTGGAGCCGGCCAGCAGTTCATACGCCGGGACCGTGCCGCCACCGGAGTTGAAGAAGACCAGCCGGCCCCCCTCCGCCAGGGCGGCCAGCGCCCGCGGCAGCAGCTCCCCGCCGACGCCGTCCAGGACGATGTCGACCGGCTCGCCCCAGGACTCCTGGTCGTAGGTCACCACCTCATCGGCCCCGAGCCCGTGCAGGAACTCCGCCTTGGCGGCCGAACCGACCGCGGCGACCACCCGCGGCACCCCTTGGAGCTTGGCCAGTTGGACGGCGAGGTGCCCGGTGCCGCTGGCCGCACCGGTGATCAGTACGGATTCGGTGCCCCGCGGTGCGGCGGTGCTCAGCGCGGCGAGCGCGACATGCCCGCTGCGCACCAGCGCGACCGCCTCCACGGCGCTCGCCCCCTCGGGTATCCGGCTCGCCAGGAAGGCGGGCGCGAGGGCGAGTTCGGTGTACGAGCCGGTGAGGGTGAGCGAGGTGACACGATCGCCGACGGCGAAGCCGGTGACGTCCGGGCCGAGCGCCACGACCTCGCCGGCGATCTCCCCGCCGGGCGTACTGGGGAGCGGATCGCCGCCGCCCTTGCCGTCGCCGCGCAGTCGCCGTACGCACGGCAGCGTCACACCGATCGCCTCGGTGCGCACCAGGAGTTCACCGGGGCCGGGCACCGGGGGCTCGGCCTCCTCGACGCGCAGGACTTCCGGACCGCCGTAGGCATGGAATCGGACTCGGCGCATGGGTCGCCACCTCCGTGGGAGTCGGACCGGCGGACACCGGCCGTTTCATTGGGTCCCCCAACGATAAGCCGAAGTCGTTGGGGAAGCCAATGGATTTCCGCGACTTTTCGTAGGGAGACCCAATGGATTCTCGGTACGGTGGATCCATGGCCGACACCTCTTACGCCCCCAGCCGCATCCGCGCGCTCCCCAGCTGGCTCCTGGGCCGCGCCGCCGCCCGCGGCCACCGCCTGGTCGCCGATGCCCTCGCCGCCGAGGGCATGCGGATGATGCACCACGCCGTCCTGTCGGCGGTCGACGAGCTCGGTCCGGTCTCCCAGGCGGAGCTCGGCCGGACCCTGGGCATCGACCCCAAGGACATGGTCGCGATCGTCAACGACCTGCAGAAGGACGCCCTGGTCACCCGCACCCCCGACCCCAAGGACCGGCGCAAGAACGCCGTCGAGATCTCCGCCGACGGCAGGCGGCGCCTGCGCCGCACCCAGCGGCTCGGCGACGAGGCCAACGCGGAGCTGACCGCGGCGCTCACCCCCGCCGAGCGCGAGCAGCTGATCGCGCTGCTGACCCGGATCGCGCTGCCGGGGGAGTGAGCTGCCGCTGGGGGAGCGGCTGCCGCCCGGTGGGCTCCGGATGACGTACGGGAGGTACGGACACCGCCCGGCTGACGTGCGCAGGGGCGCGTCTTGCCGGCGGCGAAGCCGGCCGCCCGGCCCCGGTGTGCCGCCTCAGCCGGTGGCGGCCGCGGCGCTCAGGGCGAGGCGGTGCTCACCCGCGTAGACGTTCATCGAGGAGCCGCGCAGAAACCCGACCAGGGTCAGCCCGGTCTCCTGCGCCAGGTCGACGGCGAGCGAGGACGGTGCCGAGACCGCGGCCAGCACCGGAATCCCCGCCATCACGGCCTTCTGCGCCAGCTCGAACGACGCCCGCCCGGAGACCATCAGCACGCACGAGGACAGCGGCAGCAGCCCCTGCTGCAGCGCCCGGCCCACGATCTTGTCCACCGCGTTGTGCCGCCCCACGTCCTCCCGTACGTCGAGCAGTTCCCCGTCGGTGGTGAACAGCGCCGCGGCATGCAGACCCCCGGTCCGGTCGAACACCCGCTGGGCGGACCGCAGCCGGTCGGGGAGGGCGGCGAGGGTGGCGGGTGCGAGGCGGGCCGGGGTGCCGGGGGAGGCGTCCAGCGGCCAGCGGGTGGTGGTGCGCACCGCCTCCAGGCTGGCCTTGCCGCACAGCCCGCACGAGGACGTCGTGTAGACGTTGCGCTCCAGGGTGATGTCCGGGACCGGCACCCCGTCCGCGAGCCGCACATCGACGACGTTGTACGTGTTGGCGCCGCCCTCGCCGGTCGCCCCCGCGCAGTAGACGATGTTCGCCAGCTCGTCGGCGCGCGCCAGGACGCCCTCGCTGACGAGGAAGCCCGCGGCCAGCGCGAAGTCGTCACCGGGCGTGCGCATCGTGATCGCCAGCGGCCTGCCGCCGAGCCGGATCTCCATCGGCTCCTCGGCGACGAGGGTGTCCGGGCGGGTGCTCACGGCACCGTCGCGGATACGGATCACCTTGCGTCGTTCCGTGACACGTCCCATGGCTTGATCAGTCCCACTCGTTCCGGTGACCTTGGCGCCCCCATTGTCCTGCATATGGCGGGTGTGCCGGCCGCCGGCGGCGCGGCGTGCGGCCGCCTCGGCCGGCCGGGCCCAACCAGCCTCGTTCCCCCAGGGGTTGGCCGCCACCGGGGCGCGGTGCCTGCGGTGGGCAGGTGGCCCCGGTCGTCCGGCATGGTGGAGGGGCGCGCCGGTAGACTGTAGACGATAGCCAATCGCTCATCGGCAAGAGCCGTTCGCCGACCCGCAGGGTGCCGCACGCGTCCACAGAGGGGGACCTCGATGCCGTCCGAAGGGCTGCCGCAGGGCACCGTGCCGAAGCTCGAACGCCCCGGTCCGCTGCGCGAGCGCGTCTATGAGGCGCTGCTCGAACTGATCACCACCCGTGCGCTTCGGCCCGGCCGGCATCTGGTCGAGAGCGAGCTCGCGAGGCACCTCGGCGTCTCCCGGCAGCCGGTCCGCGAGGCGCTGCAACGGCTCCACACCGACGGCTGGGTGGATCTGCGGCCGGCACAGGGGGCGTTCGTCCACGAGCCCACCGAGGAGGAGGCCGACCAGCTGCTGACGGTCCGTACGCTGCTGGAGGCGGAGGCCGCCCGGCTTGCCGCGGCCAACGCCGGCGCGGCGGGGATCGCCGAGCTGGAGCGGCTGTGCGCCCAGGGCGAGCGCGCGGTGGCGGACGACGCGGTGGACGACGCGGTGGCGGCCGACGCCGCCTTCCACGCCAAGGTGCTGGAGCTGGCCGGCAACGCGGTACTGGCGGAGCTTTCCGCACAGGTCGGGCGGCGGGCGCGCTGGTACTGCACGCCGGTCGCCCGGCAGCGCGGCAACACGTCGTGGATCGAGCACCGCGAGCTGATCGCGGCGATCGCCGCCCGCGACGAGGAGCGCGCCACGGCCCTCATGCGCGCCCACACCGAGCACACCCGCCGTACGTACCACGAGCGGGTGCGCGAGACGGAGTAGGGACGGTCCGCCCCGGGCCCCCGCCCGCCACGCGTCCGATCCGCGAGACCAGCCCCGGGCGCCTGCCGCCGGCCGGGTAATCTTCACCCGATCAGGACCGAAGCACCGCACGACCGACCATGAATGGCGAGAGGTACATGAGCGAAGGGACAGCACCGGCGGCCGGCGAAGCGGCCTCCGTCGCCGACGAGGCGGCCCGCGAGCGGCTGGGCTACCTGCGCAGCAGCATCGACAACCTCGACGCCGCCCTGGTCCATCTGCTCGCCGAGCGCTTCAAGTGCACCCAGCAGGTCGGCGAGCTCAAGGCCCGGCACAGCCTGCCGCCCGCCGACCCGGCCCGCGAGGCCGCCCAGATCGAGCGGCTGCGCCGACTGGCCGAGGACGCCCGACTGGACCCGGCGTTCGCCGAGAAGTTCCTGAACTTCATCATCGATGAAGTGGTGCGCCACCATAAGGCGATCGCGAACCAGGGCGCCGCCGCGAACGGATCTCGCGAGGGCGCAGGCGCAGGACCCGAGAGCTGATCACGCGGCGCGGTGACCATGACGTACGTCGCATCACGAACGGCCGGCTCGTAGCCTTCCCACCGTCAGCTCGCTGACCGCGCGTTGGTGTTCAACCGTGGAGACGCTCCGAACCGCGGCGGCTCGGCGTCAGCGGTTCGCTCCCCTTCGTGCCGAAGCGGCCCATGCTGCGAGCAACTGCTCGTACTCGGCCTGCTCGTCGGGCCACAGGGGCCGACCGGTGCGGGCGGCCATGAACGCGCGTATGCGCTCGTTGGCCTCGGCGGCATCTGGGACGCATGTGGTCGCCATGGCGCGAATCGTACGGCCAGTCACTGACAAGCGCACACGGATTACTCGCCCTTGGGCTGTTCGGGGTGCGGACCCTCCGGCTCTCGGCCCCGAGTCCTAGTTCCGCTGACCGATGTGCGGTGGTGCCACCCGCCATAACCTCGCTCCATGACGTCAGTCGATTCTCCTCCACGCGGACCCCGGAGCCCGGAGCAGCGCAAGCGCGAGGCGCTGGAACGGCTCGTGCGGGACAACGATGTATGGGTCGCCACGGCCGACGCCACCGGCGAGCCGTGCCTCGTTCCGCTTGCCTTCTGGTGGGACGGGGAGGCCGTGTGGCTGGCCACCCGCGTCACCAACCCGACGGGGCGCAACCTTTCCGCCAACGGACGGGTCCGTCTTTCCTTCGGCCATACCCGGGACGTGGTCCTGGTCCACGGCACCGCGCGCATGCTGACCCGCGAGGAGCTGCCGGCCGAGGTGGGCGATGCCTTCGCGGCCAAGGACGGCTGGGATCCTCGGAAGGATCACTCCTCCTATGTCTTCTTCGAGGTCACGCCGGAGGTTCTGCAGGCGTGGGGAACGGTCCCGGAGATGACGGGGCGGACTCTCATGCGTGAGGGGAAGTGGCTGGTCTAGGGCCTCAGTTCTTCGGCGGGCCCTCGAAGAAGCACGCGCGGATCGCCACCACGAGCAGTCCGCGGACGCCGACGAGATCGAGCACCTCGGCGTGATTCCCGGTGTCGAAGGTGTGGTTCCCGCATCGGATCGCCGATGTCCGGTGGGGCGGCGGCGGTCGGGCCGAGCAGTCGGGTCGAGCGGCCGGCACGGGCCTGCTCGCACGGGGTGGGCAGGGGACGAGCCACCGGCGGCCGGAGGGCGGGTGGGTGCCGTCCGGCCAGGGGGCGGGAGCGATCCGCCCACCACTCGCCTCACCCAGGTGGCCCCGCCGCCCACGAAGAGTGACACTCGCCATAACCTGACGCCGGACCGCCCCCCGGTGCCACCCCGCCCACTACCGTCCGGTAACGGCTTCTCAGGGAGCCGCCCGAGCGCCACCACCCTGCCCCTCCGGCCGTGCACCGAGAGCGGAGACAACCGATGGCACCCACCCCCGACACCACCCCGACCCTGGCCCTGAAGCCCGGCACGTCCTGGCCGGACGCCTGGCAACGCAGCCTGGCGGCCGCCCCCGAGGCGTTCCGCGACGATCACGCCCTCAACCTCTGGGCCGCCTCCTGGCACCCGGACGGAGATCCGCTGCCCGCCACCAGCCCGATCGACGGCACCCCCATCGCCGGCCCGCCCCGCCTGAACGCGGACACCGCGCGGCAGGCCGTACGCGCCTCCCTCGACCAGCACCGCGTCTGGCGACAGGTCCCCCTGGCCGAGCGCAAGGCCCGGATCTCCGCCACCCTCGACGCCCTCACCGAACACCGCGAACTGCTCGCGCTGCTGCTGGTCTGGGAGATCGGCAAGCCCTGGAAGCTCGCCCAGGCCGATGTCGACCGCGCCATCGACGGCGTCCGCTGGTACGTCGACGAGATCGACCGGATGCTCGCCGACCGCACCCCGCTGCCCGGACCGGTCAGCAACATCGCCAGCTGGAACTACCCCATGTCGGTCCTGATCCACGCGATGCTCGTCCAGGCGCTGGCGGGCAACGCCGTGATCGCCAAGACACCCACCGACGGCGGCCTGGTCTGCCTCACCCTGGCCTGCGCGCTGGCCGCCCGGGAAGGGGTCCCGGCCACCCTCGTCAGCGGCAGCGGCGGTGAGCTCTCGCCCGCCCTCGTCCGCTCGCCCGAGATCGGCTGTGTCTCCTTCGTCGGCGGCCGGGACACCGGCGCCCGCGTCGCCACCGCCGTCGCCGACCTCGGCAAGCGCCACATCCTCGAACAGGAGGGCCTCAACACCTGGGGGATCTGGAACTACACCGACTGGTCCGCCCTCACCCCCCTGCTGCGCAAGACCTTCGACTACGCCAAACAGCGCTGCACCGCCTACCCCCGCTTCGTCGTCCAGCGCGACGCCTTCGCCGACTTCCTCGCCGCCTACCTCCCGGCCGTACGCAGCGTCCGCTTCGGCCACCCCCTGGCCGTCGCGGCCCCCGCCGACCCGCTCCCCGAACTCGACTTCGGCCCCCTGATCAACGCGGCCAAGGCCAAGGAACTCGCCGACCTCACGACCGAGGCCGTCTCCCGGGGCGCCGTCCCCCTGCACCGGGGCGCCCTCGGCGACGGCCACTTCCTGCCCGACCAGGACACCTCCGCCTACCTCCCGCCGACCACCCTCCTGGCCCCGCCGCCCTCCTCGCCCCTCCACCACGCCGAGCCCTTCGGCCCCGTCGACACCGTCGTCCTCGTCGACACCGAAGCCGAACTGCTCGCCGCCATGAACGCCAGCAACGGCGCCCTGGTCGCGAGCCTCTCCTGTGACGACAAGGACACCTACGACCGCCTCGCGCCCCAGATCCGCGCCTTCAAGGTCGGCCACAACAAGCCCCGCTCCCGCGGCGACCGCGATGAGCTCTTCGGCGGCTTCGGCAACTCCTGGAGCGGTGCCTTCGTCGGCGGCGAGCTCCTGGTCCGAGCGGTGACCGAGGGTCCGGCCACCGAGCGCCTGCCGGGCAACTTCCCGGACTACCACCTGATGCCGTAGCCGGCCGCCGGCCACGGGGGGCGGGCACCCTGGGCCCGCCCGGTGGACCGGGGCGGACCGCGCATCCAGCCCGCCCCTAACCGATGCCCTGCCGGTCGGGGTGCGCGGCGAACCGCCGGTCCGCCGCCTCCGGCACCGCCTGCTCCAGCGCCCTCAGCAGGAGTTCGCGGTGCCGCACCAGGGGCTCCCGCCGCTCCTGCGGTGCGAGCAGCAGCAGATCGTCGATGCCGGCCAGCAGTCGTCGCGTCACCTGCGGGCTGTGCACGGAGGCGGCCCGGACCTCGGTCAGCCCCAGATCCACCAGATCCGCCCACCCCGGGACCCGCTGCGTCAGCCGCACCACACCCCGGCGGTCGCGGTGGTGCACCGACCCGAGCGGCCGGTGCACCACCACCGCCAGGATCTGCACGATCCGGTCCAGGCACTGCACGGCCGTGGTCGGATCGTTCACCGCCGGCGACAGCCCGCGCAGCGCGATGTCCGCCAACTGCCGCAGCCCCAGCCCGAGATCCTGGTGGAAGGTGCGCTCGACGCCGACCGAGACCGTGTACCGCAACAGCGCCCGCCGCGGCGGCGTCCCGCCGTGCACCGCGAGTACCGGCGTCCCCGGCGTCACGAAGTCCCCGATGCGTGGGATCAGCCGCAGTACGACGCCCTGCCGCCGCGCCACCCGCACCAGCCGCGCCACATGCACATCCCGCACCACCCCCGCCCGCCCCTCATGCGCCAGCCAGCCGGTCTCCGGTGCCCGCACCCCCGCATCGTCCTCGCCGTCCTCGCTGCCCGGAGCCTGCCGCGCCAGCATCCGCAGCGTCTCCCGCGTGATCCGGTCCACCACCGGCCCCACCTGCATCAGCCGCAGCGTGGCGGACACATACGCGATGAACAGCACCAGACTCAGCCCGACCAGCACCAGCGTCAGCAGGCTCTGCACGACCGGTACGGAGGTGATCTCCCGCGCACTGCTCTCGCTCTCGTAGGAGGTGAGCACCAGCAGCGAGAACAGGAACGTCGCCAGGAAGACGGTGAGCGTGATCTTGCTGATCCGGCTCCGGACGAAGATCCGCACCACCCGCGGGGTGAGCTGCCCGCTGGCCATCTGCACCGCGACCAGCGAGATGCTGAAGACCACGCCGATGAAGGTCATCATCGCCGCGCTGATCGTCGTCACGATCGTCTTGGCGTCGTCCGCGATCGCCATCAGCTCCCGGACCGCGCCGTACGCCCGCTCGCGCTGCAGCAGCGCGACGATCTCCAGGTCGACGGCCGACGCCGCCCACCACAGCAGCACCGCACCGAGCAGTCCCGCGGTCGGAGCGAACCAGAAGGTGTCCCGCAGATGCTCCCGCAGCGGTGAGAGAGCCCGTGGCCTGCGCGGCCCAGTGAGATGAGCGATGTGTCCGTCATTGCCCATAAACCGAGGTTATGCCCCGCACGGATACGCAGGTGAAAGGCACTCCGAAACCTTGGTATTGTTGTCCATGTCGCCGCGGGGAACGCCCCGCGAAGATCACACCTAGTCCGGGTGGCGGAATGGCAGACGCGCTAGCTTGAGGTGCTAGTGCCCTTTATCGGGCGTGGGGGTTCAAGTCCCCCCTCGGACACCAGCGAAAAACCCCTGTTGATCAGGGGTTTTCTTCGTTTTGGGGGTCGGGGCGAGCGCCCTTCGGGAAATCCCGGCAACTTATCCGATTTGACTGTTCCATTCCCCTTGTCCGGGAGTATCCTGAAGACCGGCCTACGGGGCGAGCGAGGGAGTTCGACCGGACTGGCCTCGGGGTAAGGGAGCTCTGGCTCTCGCCGAGGACTAGAAGAAAGGTCGGGCTGAGAGGCTGAAAGGTCGTGAGACCGGACGGCGACCCCCAAGCACCTGATCCGGACAATGCCGGCGAAGGGAGCCCACCTCGTAGGTCTTTGTCGTGCCGGTCGTGCCGTGATCCGCTGGGCCCGCCCAGGATCCGCGCGTCGGCCGGGATCCGCAAGGACGGCCGGCGGTGCCGCGATCAGCCGCCCCGGATCATGTCGGCGCACTTCTCCCCGATCATCATCGTCGTGATGCAGGGGTTCACGGTCGTCAGGAACGGCATCACCGAGCCGTCGGCCACCCGCAGGCCGGTGACGCCCTTGACCCGCAGCTGTGGGTCGAGCGGGGCCGCGTCGTCGCCGGGAGCGCCCATCTGGACCGTGCAGGCCGGGTGGTAGACGGTGTTGTGGGTGTCGCGGATGTAGGCGAGCAGGTCTTCGTCGGAGTGGGCGGAGGGGCCGGGCGCGAGTTCGACGCCGGCCCAGCTCGCCATCGGGGCCTGGGCGACGATCTCGCGGGCGAGGCGGAGGCCGTGGGTCATGACCCGTACGTCGTGTTCGTGGGTGAAGTAGCGGGGGTCGACCTTGGGTTTGTCGCGGAAGTCGCGGGTGCGCAGGCGGACGGTGCCGCGCGAGCGGGCGCGGGTGACGTTCGGGGTGAGGCAGAAGGCGTTGTCCGAGGTGGGGTAGCCGCGGCGGTAGGTGTTCATGTCGAAGGGCACCGAGCCGTAGTGGAACATCAGGTCGGGGCGGTCCAGGCCGGGCTCGGTGTCGGCGAAGACGCCGATCTCCCACCACTGGGTGGAGGAGGTCACCATGGGCTGCCTGGCCTCCCACATGATCACGCCCTCGGGGTGGTCCTGGAGGTTGTCGCCCACGCCCGGTGCGTCGACGAGCGGTTCGATGCCGATCGACCTCAGGTGGTCGGCCGGGCCGATGCCGGAGAGCATCAGCAGCTTGGGGGTGTCGATGGCCCCGCAGGAGACGACGACCTCGCGGCGGGCGTTGACGGTACGGCTGTGGAAGAGGTCGGGGGCGAGGTACTCCACACCGGTGCAGCGCCGGGAGGGGGTGAAGTTCAGGCGCTTGGCCTGCAGTCCGGTGCGCACGTCGAGATTGCGGCGGGTGTCCATGACGGGGTGGAGGTAGGAGACCGACGCGGAGGAACGGGTGCCGTCCGGGCGGCAGTTGATCTGGAACCAGTGGGCGCCGCGGACGACGGTCCTGCCGGTGTTGAACGGGGTGGTGGGGATGCCGGCCGCCGCGCAGGCCTCCAGGAGGGCCACCCCGCACGGGTCGCGCGGCGGGACGGTGCGCAGGGTGACCGGGCCGGAGCGGCCGTGGTGGTCGCCCGGTGCGTCGTTGCTCTCCAGTCGCTGGTAGAGCGGGAAGCAGTCGGCCGCGCTCCAGCCCTGGCAGCCCCGCGCGGCCCACTCGTCGAGGTCCTCGGCCGGGGCCCAGAAGGCGATACAGGAGTTGTGCGAGGAGCAGCCGCCGAGCACCTTGGCACGGGCGTGCCGCATGAAGTCGTTGCCGTTCTCCTGCGGCTCGACGGGGTAGTCCCAGTCGTAACCGGACTCCAGCAGGCCCATCCAGCGATCCAGGCGCAGCACGTTGTCGTCGCCGACATCGGACGGACCGGCCTCCAGCAGACAGACCGTGACCGAGGGGTCCTCGCTCAGCCGCGCCGCCACGACGGCGCCGGCCGTGCCGCCGCCGACCACGACATAGTCGAACTCTTCCACGGGGGTCTCTTGGGGCATCGCGCCGTCTCCCGTCAGGGGGTGGGGGTGGTGGGGGAGCCCGGGCCGCCCGGGCCGCCGTCGTCGGGGCCGACGGCGGCGTGCATGGCCAGGACGCCGGTCCGCTTGCGCTGGACGAACCAGTAGTAGGTGAAGCCGCCGATCGCCACGACGCCGATGAACAGGAACGCGCCCCAGCGCAGATACCAGTGCTGCGGGCCGGTCGCGTTGTAGACGGCGGCGCGCGGCCAGGCGAGGTTGAGGGACATCCCGATGCCCCAGAGGACGGCGAGGACGTTGATCGGCACGCCGAACCTGCCCAGCGAGAACCTCCCCTCCAGCGGGGTCCACTTGCCGCGCAGCCGCTGGATCAGCATCGGCAGGGTGACCGACAGATACGCCAGATAGATCATGATGATCGCGATGCTGGTGATCACCGAGAAGATCTGCGGCTGGTTGACGTTGAGCACCAGGATGCCGATCGCCACCAGACCGATCACGACGGCGGGCAGCACCGGCGTCTGGAAGCGCGGACTGACCTTGGCGAGCAGCGAGGCGGCCGGCAGATTGTTGTCCCGGGCCATCGCGAACGCCAGCCGGATGCCCGCGGTGTGCACCGCCAGCTCGCACACGGTGATCGCGATGACCACGCACCAGAGCACGATCTGCCCCACCGTAGAGCCGAGGGTGGCGAGGACGACGTACTGCAGTCCGTCCACGGACAGCTCCTCGGCGTGCAGGTCGGGCACCGAGAGCAGGGCGAAGAGCAGGATCAGCCCGCCGATGAGGAAGGACGCGACCAGCGCGCGCAGGATCGCCCGCGGCGCGTTGCGGCCGGGGTCCTTGGACTCCTCGCCGAGCGACGAGGCCGTGTCGAAGCCGTACATGACATACGCCGAGGCCAGCGACGCGGTCAGAAACGCCCCGAAGTAGCCGAGGGTTTCGCCCTCGCCCAGCCCGAAGGTGTTGGTCACCGCTCCCGGGCCGCGGGTGATGTGCGCGGCGAGCAGCACGATCAGGACGATGGCGGCGATCAGCTCGATGGCCACGCCGGCCGAGTTGATCCGCGCCATCAGCTTGACGCCGAACGCGTTGACCAGGGTGGTGAAGGTGACGAGTACGGTGCCGAGCACCACCGCGTTGGCGGCCGCCGACTGCCCGGTGCCGTCGCCGATGAACTGGAACCACGACGAGATCTGCGGCAGCGTCACCTGATAGGCGAGCGCCACGGCCGACAGCGAGACCATGGTCGCGGTGAGCATCATCCAGCCGCCGAGCCAGCCGATGTGCGGGCCGCCGAGCTTCTTGGCCCAGTTGTAGATCGAGCCGGCCACCGGATAGCGGGCGGCCAGCTCGCAGAAGCACAGCGCCACCATCAGCTGCCCGAGGAAGACCATCGGCCAGGACCACCAGTACGCCGGGCCGCCGTGGGCGACACCGAAGTAGAACAGCTGGAAGGTGCCGGTGAGGATCGAGATGTAGCTGATGCCGGCGGCGAAGGTGTGGAAGTTGCCCAGGGTGCGCTTGAGTTCGGGCTTGTAGCCGAGTTCGGCGAGCGAGGCGTCGTCGTGCGAGTGATCGTCCCCTGCCGGGGGGTGCACGGACCCGGGATCCGTCACTCGAACCACCTCTGCGGCCGTGGCGCGGTATTGCGCCAGACGTGCTTGGCCTCCTGGTACTCCGCCAGCCCGGCGGGCCCGAGCTCCCGCCCCACGCCCGACTGCTTCATCCCGCCCCACTCCGCCTGCGGCACGTACGGATGGAAGTCATTGATCCACACCGTCCCCGCGCGCATCCGGGCCGCCACCCGGTGGGCGCGCTCGCTGTCCTGCGTCCACACCGCCCCGGCCAGCCCGTAGACCGTGTCGTTGGCGAGCGAGACCGCCTCGTTCTCGTCGCGGAACCGCTCGACGGTCAGCACCGGCCCGAACGACTCGTCCCGTACGACGGACATGTCCGGGGTGCACTCGTCCAGGACGGTCGGCAGGTAGTAGAAGCCGTGCGCCAGCGACGGGTCGTCGGGCGCCGAGCCGCCGCAGAGCAGCACGGCCCCCTCGTCGAGCCCGGCCGCCACATACGCCTCGACCTTCGCGCGGTGCGCGGCCGAGATCAGCGGCCCGGTGCGGGCGTGCTCGTCGAACGGCCCGCCCAGCCGGATCCGCTGGGCGCGGGAGACCAGCTCGTCGACGAACGCATCGTGCAGCTCGTCCTGGACGAGGAGCCGGGCGCCCGCCGAGCAGACCTGCCCGGAGTGCAGGAAGACCGCCGTCAGGGCGTAGTCGACCGCGGTGTCGAAGTCGGCGTCCGAGAAGACGATGTTCGGATTCTTCCCGCCCAGTTCCAGGGCGATCTTCTTCACCGTGGGGGCGGCCGCGGCCATGATGCGCCGGCCGGTGGCCAGACCACCGGTGAACGACACCATGTCCACCCGCGGGTCCTCGGTCAGCGGCGCGCCCACCTCCGGGCCGGTGCCCAGCACCAGATTGCCGGCGCCGGCCGGCAGCCCGGCCTCGGCCAGCAGCCGCATCAGGTGGATGGCGGTGTGCGGGGTCAGCTCGCTGGGCTTGAGGACGAACGTGTTGCCCGTGACCAGCGCGGGCGCGACCTTCCAGGCGGTCTGCAGCAGCGGATAGTTCCACGGGGTGATCAGCGCGCAGACGCCGACCGGCTCGTGCCGCACCGTGCTGTCGGTCTCCGCGATGCCGGTGTCCACCACCCGGTCGGTGCCGCCGGCCGCACCCAGGTTGCCGAAGTAGCGGAAGCACTTGGCGATGTCGTCCATGTCGTAGACGCTCTCGACCAGCCGCTTGCCGGTGTCCAGCGACTCCGCCCGGGCCAGCGCGTCCTTGTCGCGCTCCAGCAGCTCGGCGACGCGCAGCACCAGCCGGCCGCGCTCGTCGGTCGGGGTCCGCGGCCAGGGCCCGTCGTCGAAGGCCAGACGGGCGGCGGCGATCGCGGCCGCCGCGTCCTTCGGCCCGCCCTCGTCGACGGTCGCGACCAGCGTGCCGTCCGCCGGGCAGCGGATCTCCCGCACCTGCCCGTCGGCCGCTGCGGTCCACTGACCGCCGATGAACAGCTCCGGCATGGGGGCCTCCGGTCTCCGGGCTCGTACGAGGCGGCGGCGAGCGGGCGTGCCGCCCTGGCCGACGGCGTACGGCCACCGGACCTCGGTGACGATCACTGCACCGAGCGTAAGGCGGGCACCGCGGGTCCGCACGGTACGAGGGGCCGGGGAGAGGGGAGCGCGGCGCGGGGCGGGGCCGATGGGGTGACGGCAGGGGGCGGGCGGGAGAATGGGGGCATGTCGGGGATGTCGTCGAGCGGGCCGGTGCCACAGGCGGGGACGCGGTGCGCGCCGGAGGTGGTGCCCTACCCGGTCGCCGACGTCGCCGCATACCTCGCCGGCTGCTGGCGCGTCGAGCGCACCGTGTACGACCTGCGAGCCGGCGTCGAGGGCCGCTTCCGCGGGACCGCGGAGTTCCGGCCGGGCGGGGGCGGGGAGCCGTCGGCGGGCGAGGAGCTGCTGCACGTCGAGGAGGGGCGGCTGACGTGGGACGGCACGGAGTACCCGGCGAGCCGCACGCTGCGCCTTCGCCCCCGCCCCGACGGCACCGCCGAGATCCGCTTCGACGACGGCCGGCCCTTCCACGACCTCGACCTCAGGGGCGGACGGTGGAACGCCGTCCACCCCTGCTCCGCGGACCGCTACGCGGGGACCTTCACCGCCGTCGCGGCCGACGAGTGGCACCTGCGGTGGCGGGTCACCGGGCCGGCCAAGGACCAGCTGCTGCGTTCGCTCTACCGGCGGGCGTGAGGCGCCCGGCGGGCCCGGTCCGCTGGCTCAGGCCGCCGGTTTCACCGCACGCAGGGCGTACAGCAGCGGGATGATCGGCTCCGAGGGCGGCAGCCGCCACCAGCCGTTGTCGGCCGGCACCATCGAGTCGAACCGCTTCCAGGGCAACAGCTCGGTCTCCCGCACCAGTTGGACGGTCAGCCCCGCGCCCACCACGGCGGAGACGACCTCGCCGAGCCCGTGCCGCCATTCGTAACTGGTCGTCGCCCCCCGCACCGGCGGCCCGTCGGTGTAGGTGCTGGGCGCATCGCTCCGGATGGCGCCGCGCCCCGCCAAGTAGTCGTAACGGAGCGTCAGTTGCTGGCGCCGCGGGTCCGGGCTCGGCGCCGGACCGAGGGCGTCCAGCAGCGGATGGAACTCGACCAGGTACAGCGTCCCGCCGGGCCGGAGCAGCGCGCTGACGATCCCCGCCCAGGCCGTCAGATCCGGCAGGTAGCACAGCGCCCCCTTGCCGGTGTAGACCACGTCGAACCGGCGGCCGCCCAGTGCCTCCACGGCCCGGTGCACATCCGCCTGGACGAACTCCACCCGGCGGCACGGGGGGGGGGGGGGGGGGCGGGGAGCCGCCACACCCAACGGGGGGGAGGATAGCCCCCCACGTGATTCGGGCTT